>NZ_JBSGXB010000414.1:0-5638 GCF_053609185.1 Streptomyces sp. NPDC054956
GCACGTCCCGCGGCTGCCCGACGGGCGCCTCGCGGGCGTTCGCGGGCACCTCACGCCGACAGGTCGATCCGCTCCTCGCCCGCGTAGACGTTCATGTCCCCGCCCCGCAGGAACCCGACCAGCGTCAGCCCCGACTCCAGCGCCAGGTCCACCGCCAGCGAGGAGGGCGCGGAGACGGCCGCCAGGACGGGGATGCCCGCCATCACCGCCTTCTGCGCCAGCTCGAAGGAGGCCCGGCTCGACACCAGCAGCACCGACCCCGCCTGCGGCAGCCGGCCGGCCTGCAGGGCCCGGCCGACGAGCTTGTCCACCGCGTTGTGCCGGCCCACGTCCTCGCGTACGTCGATCAGCTCGCCCCGCGCCGAGAACAGCCCGGCGCCGTGCAGCCCGCCCGTGCGGTCGAAGACCTTCTGCTCGGCGCGCAGCCGGTCCGGCAGCTCCCCGAGCATCCGCGCGCCGACCCGTACGGGATCGTCCGCGAGCCCCGGGAACCGGGTCGCCGTGCGCACCGCGTCCAGGCTGGCCTTGCCGCACAGCCCGCAGGACGAGGTGGTGTAGACGTTCCGCTCCAGCGAGATGTCCGGCACGGGAACCCCGGCGGCCAGTCGTACGTTCACCACGTTGTAGGTGTTGGTTCCGTCCTCGGCGGCGCCTTCGCAGTAGGTGACGGCGGCGACGTCGTCGGCCGATCCGAGCACTCCCTCGCTGACCAGGAAGCCGACGGCCAGCGCGAAATCGTCGCCCGGCGTGCGCATCGTGATGGCCAGCGGTTTGCCGTTCAGCCGTATCTCCAGCGGCTCCTCGGCCACCAGCGTGTCCGCACGGGTGCCCACCACGCCATTCCGGATCCGCACGACCCGGCGCCGTTCGGTGACCCGTCCCATGTGATCAGCCCACCTGTTCTGTCCTCGCCGTACGGTTCGCGCACCCATTCTCGCCGATCCGCTTGGAGCACGTCCCCGGCTGGAAGATCCTCGGGAAGCTCCAAATTCAGGGCACTGAATCCTGTCGGGTCACGCGCCCCCGTACCCATGGGTAGCAGGCGAAGCTGGGACATCCTGACTGCCGTACGAGGGGGGACCCCGCCCATGACCGGTTCACGCGTGGTGGCGCTAGGGCACTACCAGCCCGCGAGAGTGCTCACCAACGAGGACCTCGAGGCCATGGTGGACACCAACGACGAGTGGATCCGGTCCCGCGTCGGGATCAGGACCCGCCACATCGCCGGTCCCGACGAGCCGGTGGACGAGCTGGCCTACCAGGCCGCCGGCAAGGCCCTCGCGAGCGCGGGCCTGACTCCGGACGACATCGACCTCGTCCTCGTCGCCACCTCCACGGCCATCGACCGTTCCCCCAACATGGCCGCCCGCGTGGCCGCCAAGCTGGGCATGGGCGGCGCTCCCGCCGTCATGGACATCAACGTCGTCTGCTCGGGCTTCACGCACGCCCTGGCCACCGCCGACCACGCGATCCGGGCCGGCGCGGCCACCCGGGCCCTGGTCATCGGTGCCGACAAGATGACCGAGATCACCGACTGGACGGACCGCACCACCTGCGTCCTGACCGGTGACGGCGCCGGCGCGGCCGTCGTCGAGGCCTGCGACGAGCCCGGCATCGGCCCGGTCCTGTGGGGCTCCGTGCCCGAGATGGGCCACGCGGTCCGCATCGAGGGCTCCCCGCCGGTCTTCGCCCAGGAGGGCCAGTCCGTCTACCGCTGGACCACCAGCCAGCTCCCGCCGCTCGCCCGCAAGGTGTGCGAGAAGGCCGGGGTCACCCCCGAGGAGCTGGCCGCGGTCGTCCTGCACCAGGCGAACCTGCGGATCATCGAGCCGCTCGCCGCCAAGATCGGCGCGGTCAACGCGGTCGTCGCCCGCGATGTCGTCGACTCCGGCAACACCTCGGCCGCCTCGATCCCGATGGCCCTGTCCAAGCTGGTCGAGCGCGGCGAGATCCCCTCCGGGGCGCCGGTCCTCCTCTTCGGCTTCGGCGGCAACCTCTCCTACGCCGGCCAGGTCATCCGCTGCCCGTAGGCCGTCCAGCCGGCCCGGTCCCGGAAGCGGCCCCGGCGGAGCCCACGCGCTCCTCCGGGGCCGTTCCCGTCTCCACATCCGTGGGCGGTGCCCCGTCCGAGCCGGTCTCCGCGGCCGCGCCGGGCGCCGCGTCCGGGCCCTTCGCCCCCGCGGCGCGCGCCTCGGCCGCCAGTGCGCCCAGGAGCACCAGGACGAGCCCGGTCAGCTGCCAGGCGGCCCCCAGGCGCATGCCCGCCGCCGCCGTCGCCAGTACGGGCACCACCGCGAGCGCGCGGAACCGTACCGGCCTGATGCCCAGCACCAGCCGGAACGCGGTGTCCCCGGCCAGATAGCAGGCGACCCCGCCCGCGAGCGCGAAGGCGGGCCCGGCCGCCAGCTGCTCGCCCAGGTGCCCGATGCTCTTCTTCACGCCCGCCGAGAAGGCCGCGATGCCCAGCAGCATCGGGATGAAGGCGTAGTAGTACGCGCGCAGCGCCAGCTTGAAACGCCGCTGCGGGGGAGTGCTCGCGAAGACGTGCTCGGCGCGCCCCTCGTCGCGCACGAAGTACATCCACCACAGCGCGGCCCCGACGGCCAGCGCCAGGAAGGCGCCCACGGCGATCCCGAAGGTCAGCGGCAGCGAACCCACCCCGATGCCGATCGCGATCACCGACTCGCCGAAGACGATGATCAGCAGCAGCCCGTGCCGCTCCACGAAGTGCGCGGCACCGATCCCGCCGAGCTGGTCCTCGACGGTCGTCCCGGCGGCCGTGTCCGCCCCCGAGGCCGTCGCCCGCCGCGTGATGGCGGGCGTGACGAACTGGAACACCAGCGCCAGCGCCCACAGCCCCAGGGCCGTCGGCCCGTCGAACAGCCCGGCGGCCGTCACCGACAGCGCGGACAGCGCGTTGGGGAGCGCGAACCAGAGCACCCCGCGCCCGTGGGCCTGGCTGAACAGCGCACTGTGCAGGATCACCACGAGCAGGTAGCCGAGCCCGAAGGCCACCCCGCCGTCCCCGAAGGCGGTCGGCACGGCCAGCGCGCACACCAGGAACGCCCCCATGGCCAGCAGGATCAGCACGCGGCGCACGGGCCGGTCGGGCGGCACCTGGTTGGTCAGGTACGCGTAGCCCCCGTACATCCAGAACAGCACGGTGAAGATCAGCAGCACCCGGCCGGCGCCGCGGAGGGTGAGGTCGTCCGCGAGCAGGACCGTCAGCTGGGTGATGGTGAAGACGAAGACGAGGTCGAAGAAGAGCTCCAGCGTGCTGACGCGGTGCTCGGTTTCCATGCGCTGCTCCCCCTGAAAAGTCGAACGTGCGGCGCCCATCCGATCGCCTCGGAACCCGGGTGTCCAGCCGGTTTCAACATCCGGGAGCCCTCGGGGCCGTGCGACTTGAGAGGGAGGCGAATCCCGGCCGGACGACTGACGTCTCCGCGGGCCGCGGCCCGGAGGATGGAACCACGCAATCCGCCAGCAACAGGAGCAACCATCACATGAGTCGCAAGACCGTCGTCCTGACCTCCGCCGGAGTCGTCCTGGTCCTCGCGGCCGCCGCCGCGATCGCCGTACCCGCCGCGAACGACTGGATCGAGAACCGGCACCAGGAGACGAGCTCCTACGCGACCGGCGCCCAGGCCAAGGAGAAGCGCGCCTCCGTCCCGCGCTGGCTCCCGGACGGTGCGGAGTCGGTCGAGTACGCGATGAAGACCACGGGCGGCGAACGCCTGCTGAAGGCGACCCTCCCCGACGGCAAGCTCCCGGAGCAGTGCAGGCCCGAGCCCGCGCCGAACATCAAGGAGGTGCCGCTGAAGGCGGACTGGTTCCCGAAGGACGCGCGGGGCCGGGCCGGCCTGCGCTGCGGGCTGTACTACGCCTACAAGGAGGCCGACACCACCCTGTACGCCTGGCAGTACGCCGAGGACTGGGTCGCGGGGGAGCGCGCCGACGCCGGCACCCGGTAGCGAGACGACCCGTCTCGCCCGGCCCGCGGGCCCGCCTCCGGACATGCCCGCAGGTCAGCGCGGCGCGTCGAACTCGGCCCGGGCGAAATACCTGGTCGGAACCCCGCCGAACCTTTGCTATTGTTGTCCATGTCGCCGCGGGAAACCGGGGCCGACCACCTGGTCCGGGTGGCGGAATGGCAGACGCGCTAGCTTGAGGTGCTAGTGCCCTTTATCGGGCGTGGGGGTTCAAGTCCCCCCTCGGACACAAAAGGTCGAAAGACCGTCTGGCCCCCTGCGAACAGCAGGGGGCCAGAGTCGTTTTCCGGGTCGGCCGGCCTGGCGGTCCGGCGGTCCGGTCGTGTCTCGCCCGGTGGGGGTGGGGCAGGGGTTCCCTACGGGACCGGCTGCTGCTGCGTGACGCAGTGGATGCCGCCGCCGCCCGCGCCGAGGTTGTCGATGTTGAGCTGCTCGACGACCCGGCCCGGGAAGGCCCGCTGGAGGGTGGCCTTCGCCGCCGCGTCCGCGCCGGTGTCACCGAACTGCGCGGAGATCACGGCGCCGTTGCACAGGTAGTAGTTGGCGTACGAGCCCACGAAGTCCTGGCTCGTCGAGCGGATCTTGTTGTAGTCGGGGCCCTGGAGCTTGGTGACCGCGATCGGGCGGCCGAGGGCGTCGGTGGAGGTGGACAGGATCTGGTACTGCTGGCGGGCGTCGTTCGCCCAGGCGTCGGTGTCGCTCGCGAGCGGCATCTGGACCATGCCCTTCCCCGCGGCGAGGAACCGGGAGGTGGCGTCGACGTGGTCGTCGGTGATGTCCTGGCCGGAGACGCCCTTGAACCAGATGACCTTGGACGCGCCGTAGGCGGCGCACATGGCCGCTTCCAGCTGGGCCTGGCTCATGTTGGGGTTGCGGTTGGAGTTGATGAGGGAGCTGCGCGTGGCCATGAGCGTGCCGGCGCCGTCCGCCTCCACCGACCCGCCCTCGCCGACGAAACCGGTGGTGCTGAACGCGACCCCGGCGTAGGCCGCGACGCGGCCCGCCACCAGGGAGTCCTTGGCGTGGGTCTGCTTGTTGCCCCAGCCGTTGAAGTTGGTGCCGATCGCGTCCAGGCCGCCCGCCCCGTTCTTGCGGAACACCGGCCCGCTGTCCCGGATCCAGCAGTCGTCGACGGGTATGGTGCCGATGACCGTGACCGCGCTGCCGCAGGCGCTCTTCGCCTTGGACACGCTCGCCGAGTTGGCGAGCACGACGACGGGCTCGTACTTCGCGATGGTCTTCGCGATGAGGGCGATGTTCGCCTGGACGCCGGCCAGCTTCCGGCCCCAGATCGCGGAGCTGTCGGGCCACGCCATCCAGGTCCGGGTGTGCCGGACGTCGTCACCGGGTACGGCGAATCCCGCGGCGGCCGCGGCCGCCGACGGGCGGACGCCCGCGAAGGCCTGTCCGCCGACCGAGGCCAGGGCGGCGCCGGCGGCCGTGAGGCCCGCCGCCGCCAGGAACCCCCGTCTGTCCAGCTTCCGTACGACGTGCTCGTTCATCTCTGATCTCCGATCAGTGGTGCGCGGCCGCGCGGACGCGCGAACGCGTGCATGTGACGAACCGATGGGCCGTGGGCGCCGCCGCGCCCACGGCCCCCCTCAAATGGCCGGACCCGGGGCGGCGATGGACACGGGATACCACCC
>NZ_JBSGXB010000415.1:0-5600 GCF_053609185.1 Streptomyces sp. NPDC054956
GGCTACGCCCGCACCACCCGCTGTCGCCGGGAGCGCCGCACGGCCGCCAGGCCGGCCGCGCCCAGCGCCAGAGCCACGGCTCCGGCACCGACCGGCAGCAGTCCGTCCGCCGTGCCGGACCCGGCCGCGGCTTCCGTGGGGGCGAAGCCGCCCGCCTTCCCGGACCTGGCGTAGGCGGAGCCGGGGAGCTTGTCCCCGTACGCCTTCACGACCCTCGACCGGTAGGCGGCCAGGCTGGTGCCCCGCTCGCCCACGGCCGCCGTCGCGTCCTCGTCCAGCGGCAGCACGCGCTCGCCGCCGGCCACGTACCAGGCGTCGATCTGGGGCTCCCGGAACACCGTTCCTCCGGGGAGCTTCTCCGCGCCGAGCCGGGCGTAGCGGAACTCGTCGTCCCCGGTGGCGATGTTCACCACCTGCCAGCCCGCTTCGGTCTGCGCGGTCCACAGGGCGGCCATCTGGCCGTCCGAGGAGACGGCCTTGCTGGCGAGGAACTCCAGCCGGGCCACGGGAGCGCCCGCCTTCCCGGCGACGAAGTCCGGCGACAGGTGGTTCACCGGGATCGCCTCGCCCTCGATCCGGGGCCGGGCGGCCGCGAGCGAGACCTTGCCCTCGCGGGCGAAGAAGCGGGACAGGGTGGCGAGCGTGTCGGGGGCCGCGGCCGCCTGCGCGGCGGCGGCCCGGTTCTCGGCGGTGGCGCTCCGGGGCTGCGGGACGGGGGCGGCGGTCGCCTGGGTGGGGACCAGGGCGAACACGGCGGCACCGGCGACGGCGGCGGCGGCGAGACGGCCGTTCACGAGGCGGGAAGTCATGAGGCGGGAAGCCATGAGGTCACGCCCCGATCCGGTAGAGCGAGTGGGTCCAGGAGAAGGTGCTGTTGTCCACGTACCAGGCGTGCGAGGCCCAGTTGTAGCGGTCGCTGGAAGGCCACGGGTCGCCCCAGTACACCCAGCTGTTCGCGGTGTCGTAGCCGTAGACGACGTGCATGTGGCCGCCGCCGTTGGACCACTGGATGCGGGTCTCGACCGGCCGGTTGGCGTTGATCTCGGTCTGCACGGTGGAGTACTGGAGCCAGCCGTTGACGTAGGAGCCGGAGTTGATGCCGGCCCAGCGCAGGGCGGTCTGCACGTTGCCGAGGGTGGCCTGGTTGTTGGGGCAGTCGTAGCCCTGCTGGCGGTTGAAGGCGGCGTTGCAGAACTGGTTCTGGCTGTAGGTGCGGCCGAACCAGGTGGCGATGGTGTTGCCGGAGGCGGCCCAGCACCAGTTGGTCTTCTGCTGGGCCTGCATGGTGATGTTGAGCCGCTTGGACGCCAGGGCCGCGCCCTCGGCGGTCGTGGGCGCCGCGGCGGTCGCGGTGGTCGCGGAGGCCGTGCCCGTACCGGTGTCGACGGCGGTGGCGGTACCGGTGGGCAGGGCGAGGAGCAGGGCGGTGACGACGGCGGCGAGGGAAAGCCGCCGGGTTCTGTTGCGCATCGCGTTCCTCCCGAGGTGGGGAGTGGGGGTGGAGGAGCGCGTCCGGACGCTGAGGAGGAGCATCAGGGTGTTGTCGGGAACAGGTCAACACGCTTCAATACGGCGTGACATCGCGGTGTGAACGGTGGGGCCGAAGTGTGAACGGCCCGCCGTCGGTCCACCTGGACCCACCCCGGCCCCGCACGTCGCCCGCGGCACCGCCCGCGCCTCGTCGCGTGAACGTTCACAGGAGGAGCCGCCATGCGGTCGAGTGCGGACGGCACCTTCTCGGACAGCGCCGCGGACCTGCCCCGGCTGCTGCGCACCGGGCCCTTCCACCTCGCGCTGCGCGCCGCCCTCACCGCCCGCGGGCTGCCCCTGCACCGGGTCCAGCACCGGCTCGCCGCCCGCGGCATCAAGCTCGGGGTCACCAGCCTCAGTTACTGGCAGCAGGGCGCCCGGCGGCCGCGCCGCGCCGAGTCCCTGAAGGCCGTACGGGCCCTGGAGGAGATCCTCGAACTGCCCGGGGGGACCCTGCTGCGGCTGCTGGACGGGCCGGACCCGGCCGCTCCCGAGACGGCCCGGCCGCCGGCGCGTTCGTACCGGGCGCTGTTCAGCGTGGGCGCGGTCGTGGAGACGCTGCTGGCCGGCATGGAACTGCCCGCCGACGGCGGCCTGCACACCGTCGGCCACCACGAGCGGGTGCGGATCGGGCCCGCCGGGGAACTGCTGGGCCGCGAGTCCCAGCACGTCGTACGGGCCCACCGCGACGGGGTCGACCGGTACGTCGCCGTCCACCACGGCGATCCGGGCTGCGATCCGGCGCGCATCCGGGTCCGGGCCGACGAGAACTGCCGGACCGGGCGGATCCGCCGCCATCCCGAGGCCGAGGTGGTCGTCGCCGAGCTCCTCTTCGACGCCCGGCTGCGCGCCGGGGACACGTACGTCTTCGGCTACGGCTTCGAGGACGGGACCGGCGGCCGCAGCGCCGAGTACGTACGCGGCTTCAGCTACACGGGCGGCCAGTACGTGCTCCAGGTCCGCTTCGACGAGGCCGCACTGCCGGTCCGCTGCCGCCGCTTCACCCGCAGCGGCCCGGACGCACCGCGCGGAAAGCTGGCGGACCTGAACCCGAGCGGCCCGCACCGCGCCGTCCACCTGGTGGAGCAGGGAGTCCGCCGCGGCATCCTGGGCATCGCCTGGGACTGGGACTGAGCCGCGCGGGCGGGGGCGCCGGTCAGCCCGCGATGAGCTTGCCGTTCTCCGCCTTGACCGGGACCTCCGGGAGCGGGTCGGTCGCCGGGCCCTGGACGACCTTGCCCGTGGTCACGTCGAAACGGCTGCCGTGGCAGGGGCAGTTGCCCTCGCCCTTGACGATCTTGTCCAGGACGCAGCCGGCGTGGGTGCACTGGGCGCTGAAGGCCTTGTACTGTCCCGCCTCCAGGCAGCTGACCACGATCTTCTTCTCGCGGAACAGCTTGGCGCCGCCGACGGGCACCTCGGCCGCCGCGCCCAGCTCGACGGGCGCGGCCGGGACCGCGGGGCTGCCGTTGCCGCTGTTGGTCTCGGTGGAGCAGGCCGCGAGGGTCGCTCCGGCGCCGACTGCCCCGGCGAGCGCGGCGGCGCCCTTGAGTACGGTACGGCGGGCGGCGGACTGCGACGCGGACATGCGGTTCTCCGGGGGTGCTGGTGGGGCTGGGTCCACCCGACGATACCCAAGCCCGATGGGGTACCTTCCCCCGCGTGATCGTCGTCGGTGGAGAAGCCCTGATCGACCTGGTGCCCGTCGCGGAGCCGCCGGGTGCCCTGCTGCCCCGGCCGGGCGGCGGACCGTACAACACCGCGCTCGCGCTGGGCCGGCTCGGAGCCCGGGTCGCCTTCTGCTCCCGGGTCTCGACCGACGGCTTCGGCACCTCGCTGCTCGCGGGGCTGGGCGCGGCCGGGGTGGACCTCTCCCTGGTCCAGCGCGGGCCGGAGCCCACCACGCTCGCGGTGCCCTCGCTGGCCCCGGACGGCTCGGCGGCGTACGAGTTCTACGTCGAGGGCACGGCCGACCGGCTGTTCCGGTTGCCGCCGGAGCTCCCGGCGGGGGTACGGGCCCTCGCGCTCGGCACCTGTTCGCTGGTGCTGGAGCCGGGGGCGAGCGCGTACGAGGCCCTGCTGCGCCGGGAGTCCGGGCGCGGGCTGCTGACCTTGCTCGACCCCAACATCAGGCCCGCGCTGATCGCCGACCCCGCGGCCTACCGGGCCCGGTTCCTGTCCTGGCTGCCGTACGTGCGCGTGCTGAAGCTGTCGGAGGAGGACGCGGCGTGGCTGGGCGGCCGGGTCGGCGACTGGCTGGCGGCGGGCCCCTCGGCGGTGGTGCTCACCCGGGGCGCGGGGGGCCTGACGGTCTGGACCCGGGAGGGCGAGGAGCACTCGGTGCCCGCCCGCCGGGTCGAGGTGGTGGACACGATCGGCGCGGGCGACACCGTGAACGCGGCGCTGCTGCACCGGCTTTCGGGCGGCACGGGCGGCACGGCCGACGGGACCGGCGGCGGCGCGGGCGGCGCGGGCCCGGTGGACTGGCCCGGGGTGCTCTCCTACGCCGCCCGCGCGGCCGCGCTGACCTGCACGCGGGCGGGCGCGGAGCCGCCGTACGCGGCCGAGCTCTGACGCCTCAGCGCAGCGCCGCCCACACGGTCCTGGCCAGGGCCGGGGCGAAGTCCTCGACCGGGTCGACCGTGTCGGGGCCGGAGAAGTGCAGGAAGAAGGCCCGCTGGAAGCAGGCCCCGAGCAGCAGGGCGGCGGCGGCCCGCGGGTCGGCGTCGGGGCGCAGCCTGCCCCGCTCGTGTTCCCGGACCAGGTGGCCGACCAGGGCCTCCAGCACGATGTGCGGGCCCGCGCCGATGCTCCGTACGCCCTCGCGGTGGCGGGTGAGCAGGACGGGGTCCGCGAAGAGCGAGGCCGCCATGGGCATGGCGTCGGCGTAGAAGAGCGAGGCGTGGCGGGCGATCTCGGCCAGCCGCTCCTCGACCGGCTGCTCCCCGGGATCGGTGGTGAGCGCCGCCATCATCGGCCCGGCGCTGGGGCGGCGCTCCATCAGCACGCGCACGAACAGCTCTTCCTTGTTCGCGAAGTACTTGTAGAGCGCGGCCTCCGAGCAGCCGGCTTCGCGGGCGATGGCCTTGGTGGTGGCGTTGGCCAGGCCGCTGGTGCGCATCAGGGTCTCGGCGGCGTCCAGGAGGCGCTCCGGGGTGGGCCGGCTTGACTTCGAGGTGAGCATTCACTCACCCTAGCGGAAGCAGGGGTGAGTGAATACTCACCCACCCACGTTCGGGATGCGGGAGCCAAGATGAGGATCACGGTGTTCGGAGCCACGGGCGGGGTCGGCCACGAGGTCGTCCGCCAGGCGCTCGACGCGGGCCACGAGGTGACGGCGGTCGTACGCGACCCCGCGCGGCTGGAGGTGCCGGCGCACGACCGGCTGCGGGTGGCGGTGGTCCGCGACCTGACGGACGAGGACGCGCTGCTCGCGGTGGTCGAGGGCCGGGAGGCGGTCGTCTCCGCGCTCGGAGCCGCCAACAACAAGCAGGCCAAGCTCACCCCGATCGCGGGCCCGGCCCTGCGGTCGATCGTCTCGGCGATGGACCGGGCCGGGGTGAGCCGCCTCTCGGCGGTCAGCGCGGCGCCGGTGGCCCCGGACGGGCCGGAGGACGGCGCCCTCACCCGGCTGGTGTTCTACCCGCTGCTGCGATGGGCGCTGCGCGACCTGTACGCGGACCTCGCCGTGATGGAGGCGGCGATCGCCGCGAGCGGCACGCGGTGGACGGTGGTCCGCCCGCCGCGGCTGCTGAACCGGCCGCGCACCGGGGCGTACCGGCGGGCGGTGGACGCGAACGTCCCGGGCGGCAAGGTCATCTCCCGCGCGGACGTCGCGGACGCCCTCCTGACGACCCTGTCCGACCCCACGACGGCCGGCCACGCGATCGGCATCGCCGCGTAGCCCCGCCCGGGCAGCGCCCAGGCACGCACGCGCCCGGGCTCCGCCCGCCTTCCGGATCTTCGCCCCGCGTCCCGCTGCGCGGGGCTCGTCCCCTAGCCGCCCTTCCGCCGTTCCCAGGGCTCTGCCCTGACCCGTGGGACCCGGGCTGCGCCCAGACCCCTGGGGC
>NZ_JBSGXB010000416.1:0-5599 GCF_053609185.1 Streptomyces sp. NPDC054956
GGGACGTCAGACCCGGTCGGCCGCGATCAGGAGGTACTGGAAGGAACCGTCCTTGTAGGAGTTGATGAACGCCTCTTCGATGCCGGTGACCAGCGAGGACGTGGCCCGCAGCTCCCAGTAGGGCAGGGTCTCGGGGGTCAGGTCGATGACGGCCTGCGGGACGAGACGGTTGTCGGCCATGGCGCGCAGGTACTCGCGACGGGAGTGGATGTTGCACTCGAAGTGCGCGTTGATCTGGGAGACCCACTTCGAGGGCTGGCCGTAACGCGGGTTCCAGCAGCCGGTGATGGTCACGTAGCGGCCGCCGACCTGGAGGATCCGGGAGTGCTCCGCGAAGAGGTCGTGCAGGTCGACGTACATGCTCGACTCGTTGTTCCACGAGGCCGCGGCCCGGCCGGTCTCGAACGGCGTGCCGAGCATGTTGCAGACGCGGGCGCGGACGTGGTCCTCGATGCCGAGGTCACGGGCGCGCTGGTTGGCGAAGTCGGCCTGCTTGGCCGACAGGGTGACGCCCTCGACCTTGCATCCGAAGCGCTGGTGGGCCATGACCATCGAACCGCCGCGGCCGCAGCCGGCGTCCACGAGCGTGTCCTCGCGTCCGATGGGGCCGAGGTGGTCCAGGAGGAGTTCGGCCTGCGCCGACTCCAGCCGGTGCAGCTCGGCGACCAGCTTCTTCTCGGACTCGCTGTCGTCGGCGTCACCGAGGGCGGAGTGGTCCACGTCGCCGATGCCGTAGTGGTGGTGGTAGAGCCCGTCCACGTCACCGAGCCGCAGGTTCACGGGCCGGGCTTCGTTGTTCCAGTAACGGGCGATGTCCCCCTGATAGGGCGTCGCCGGACCGGGGATGATCACGGAGGGGGTGGTGGTGACGGTGTTGAGATCGGTGCTGGTCACGAATAAGTCCATCCTTACCAGAAGTCGGGCAGGCTGTAGCGATAGGTGTTGGTCATGTGCCAGTAGTGGTTGCCGTCGACCCACACCGCCACGCCCCGCAGGAAGCGCAGCACGCTCGGGACGGGGCAGGCGACGGCAAGGGCCGCGGCCGCGGCTTCGAACTCGTGCATGAGGTCGTTGTGGACCTCCACCGCCTTCAGGTAGCCCTCCTGGTCGGAGGTCCGCTCGCGTTCGGCGATCACCACGGGCAGGTTCAAATGCCGGCCGGGGCCGGCGAGTTCCTTGGTGTAGGAGTAGAGGTCGTTGACGATCGTGGTGGCGTTGCCCGCGAGCGCGATGACCCGCTGCATATCGGGCTGGGCGTGCAGGTCCGCCGGCAGTTCGTAGCCGCCGACGGTGTCCGTGATGGTGGGGCAGGGGCGGAAGTTGTTGAACTGGCGCATCGCCAGGTACTCCCAGACCTCCGGCACGTACTCCGTCTGGGCCCAGGCCGCTTCGGCGAGGTACCCCAGGTGCAGCCGGGCCATGTCGTGCCGGAACCGGTCGGCCTGGGAGGCGCTCGCCGCACCGGTGAAGTACTCCATGGCGGAGCGGTAGGCGCGCCGGGGCGCGTCCGAGTGGAGCGACCGGGCCCACTCCGGCTGGTACTCCTTCGTCGTGTGAAGGGGATCGAGAGCGGTGTGCGCCAGCAGCAGGCGTCCGCCGAGACCGATGGGCGAGCCGCCGTGGTCCTCGCAGTAGCAGTCGTCGACGGCGTTCTCGGCGACCATCAGCCGCGTGGCGAGCATCAGGTGATCGACGGTGGGCGCGTCCGGGTGGCAGGCCACCATGTAGCGGCCGATGTGGAATCCGTCGAACTGGTTCTCCCAGTCGTCGGGGAACAGGTCGACCTCGTCCACCGCCCATTCCTTGATCCTGCGGCTGACCTCCTCCACCCGGACCGGGTCGGGCTCCGGGACCGGGTGGTAGTAGAGGCCCGGGATCGCAATGCCCTCGGCCGGTGCCGCGGGTGCCGCCGGTTCCGGCAGGGCTTCGCTCCGGGCCCAGTGCAGGCCCTCCGTGCCCAGACCGTTGGGGCCGCGCAGGATCCGCCGCAGGGCGGGGCTCGGCCGGCTCACGGCCTCGGCCGCCTCACCGGCCCGCCCGGTGGCCGCGTCGACACCCGGTGCGCCACTGGGTGCGGGCACCTCCACGGGCACGGCCCTGGGAAAGGCGGGGCCGGTCGGCAGCCCGGGGCGTGGGACAGACGTTTCAGCAGGCGTCGGGAGGGACGACGGGGCGGGCGGCCGTACGGACGGCGGGCCGGGCAGACCGCCGGCCGCCTCGGTACGGGAGTGCGCGTGGGCCTGGGCGCTGCCGAGCACGTGAGCCCCGAAGTGGGCCGCAGCGCCGGGCAGGCTCGACTGCAGAGGGGAAGGCCCGGGATCGGGCATCCGTGGCTCCTTGGTGAGGTGGGTGGGCTGTCCCGGATCCCGGGCGCGCTCGGCCGGCCCGGTAAGGACCGGGCTGTCGGGACGGACGGTCCCGGCCGTCGCGACCGACCGGCCGTCCGGGCCGACCGGCAGGTCCGCCGGTCCGGCTAGTCGCTCCTGCGGGCGATCTGCACGTTCTCCAGTACGCCGAGCGCGTCGGGCACGAGGATGGCGGCGGAGTAGTAGGTGGTGACCAGGTAGGAGATGATCGACTTCTCGTCGATGCCCATGAACCGCACCGACAGGCCCGGCTCGTACTCCTCCGGCAGACCGGTCTGGCGCAGGCCGATGACACCCTGGTTGTCCTCGCCGGTTCGCATGGCGAGGATCGAGCTGGTGTTCTCCTTGCTGATGGGGATCTTGTTGCAGGGCAGGATCGGAACCCCCCGCCAGGCCGGGACCTGCTGCCCGCCGACGTCCACGTGGTCCGGGTAGAGCCCGCGGGCGTTCATCTCGCGCCCGATCGCCGCGATCGTCCGGGGGTGGGCGAGGAAGAGCTTGGTGCCGCGCCGGCGGCAGAGCAGCTCGTCCATGTCGTCCGGAGTGGGCGGGCCGGAGTGGGTCTGGATCCGCTGCTTGAAGGCGGCGTTGTGGAGCAGGCCGAACTCCCGGTTGTTGACCAGCTCGTGCTCCTGGCGCTCGCGCAACGCCTCGATGGTGAGCCTGAGTTGCTCCTCCGTCTGGTTCATCGGCCCGTTGTAGAGGTCGGCGACCCTGGTGTGGACCCGCAGGACGGTCTGCGCGATGGAGAGTTCGTACTCGCGCGGCTTGAGTTCGTAGTCGACGAAGGTGCCGGGCAGCTCGGCCTCGCCGGTGTGGCCGGCCGACATCGCGATCTCGGCCTCGCCGTGCTTGTTCTGCCGCTGCAGGGGAAGCGAGCTGAACTGCTCGATGTGGGACTGGAGGTGGGGGGCCGCGGCCAGGATGGCGGCGAAGTCGGCGCGGGAGAGCGTGAGCAGGGTGCCGGGGGTCTCGGCGGTGGCGGTGTAGTCCCACCTGGCATCGGCGTCCAGGAGGGCGTTCTCGCCGAAGCTGTCGCCGTCGGCGAGCACGGCCACCGTGACGTCGTCGCCGTACTTGCCGAGGGAGGTCTGGCTGATGCGGCCGTGCGCGATCAGGTGGATCTGCCCGGCGGGGGCACCGCGCTCGACCACCACCTCGCCCGCACGGAAGTCGCGCTGCACGCACCGCCCGGCGATCGCCGCCAGCACCTCCTCGTCCTCGAAACCGCGCAGCAGGGCCAGCTCGCCGAGCTCGCGGGGGATCACCTGGACGCGGGCGCCGTCCTGGACGAACTCGATGCGCCCGTCGCCGACGGTGTAGCTCAGCCGGCGGTTCACCCGGTAGGCGCCGCCCTTGGTCTCCACCCAGGGGAGCATCCGCAGCAGCCAGCGGGAGGTGATCTCCTGCATCTGCGGGGCGGACTTGGTCGTGGTGGCCAGGTTGCGGGCAGCCGCCGTAGCCAGGCTGGACTGCCGGGGGGGCTCCAGCTGGGCTTCCGGGCTGGTGTCAACGGTCATCGGGCGAGCTCTCCTTCTTAAGGGCGGTGATCGGCGTGCGTGCGTGGTCCGGCGTGCCGCGTGGATCGGCGTGCGTGCGCGTTCACGGTGCGGGAGGAAAAAGAGGGCGAATATCCGGAATCCGTCCAGATCCGGGGGAACAGTAACGGCCGGTACCTGCGGATGACCTTGAAAAACCGTTCACGTTGCTTCGATCCGGTGATCTTGTCCCGTACGGGGTTTGCCCGGGAAACCGACGACATCCGGACTGGTCGAGACCTGTCGTGTCCGCGGCGCGGCCGTCGGCGGGACGGGACCGGGAGGTGGGAGCCCCGGGGTGCGCCTCCCACGGCCTCTTCCGGCCATCTGTGCGGGCCGCGAGTACCGTGGGAGGGGGCCCGGGTCGCATCAGGCGAATGGGGTTGAAGCGCGTGTCGACATCAAGTCACGAGACGTTCGGAGCACCGTGCTGGGTCAGCCTCATGACCCGCGACCTCGGTGCCGCACAGGAGTTCTACGGAGCGGTGCTCGGCTGGCAGTTCCGCCCCGGCCGGCTCGGCGAGGGGTTCTCCGTCGGTTTCCTCGACGGGGTCCCGGTGGCCGGCCTCGGCGCCCTGGCCCAGGCGTTCTCGATCCCCGTGGCCTGGACCCCGTACTTCGCCGTGGACGACGCCGACGTCACGGCCGCGCGGATCCGCGAGCGCAGCGGAACCGTCGCCGTGGGCCCCCTGTCCTTCGGTACGGGGCGTGCGGCGCTCGCCGCCGACCGCGACGGGGCGACCTTCGGCATCTGGCAGGGCAGCGCCATACCCGACTGGGGTGTCGGCGGGGAGGCGGCGCCCGCCTGGCTGGAGCTTCGTACGAGGAACGCCTTCGACGCCGCGATCTTCTACGGCGAGGTCCTGGAGTGGGCCTGCGACCACGCGGGCTGCTGCGAGGTCGCGTACGTGGAGGAGGACGACCGCATCCTGCTGCGCCACGGGACCCGTACGGTGGCCCACCTGCGCGGCGGAGCGCTCGCCGAGGCCCCCGACCCGCACGTACGGCCCCGCTGGGACGTCCATTTCCGGGTCTCCGACCTCGAAACGTCCGTCAAGGCCGCCACGGCCCTGGGCGGCAGCACCGTCTTCGGCACGGACCCGGACCCCGTCACCGGCGAGATCACCCTGCGCGACCCCGACGGCGCCGTGTTCTCCGTCGTGGGCCCCGAGGGCCCCGGACCCTCCTGACCTCCCGTCGGCGGAGCAGCGGCCGGGGCGCCGTCCGGCGGGTTCGGGCATCGTGGAGGCATGGAGGAGCGACGGTTCGACACATGGGCGGCCGGGGATGCCTACGAGCGGTACATGGGCCGGTGGAGCCGTCCGCTCGCGGACGAGTTCGTGGCCTGGCTCGACCGCCCGGACGGGCTGCGGTGGCTGGACGTGGGCTGCGGTACGGCGGCCTTGACCGCGGCGGTGGCCGGCCGGTGCCGGCCCAGGACGGTGGTGGGGCTGGACCGGTCCGCCGGGTTCGTGGCGGCGGCCCGGGCCTCCGCTCCCGCACCGGCGCACTTCCTCGTCGCCGACGGGCTCGCCCTGCCGGTGCGCGACGCGGTGTGCGACGTGGCCGTCAGCGGGCTGGTGCTCAACTTCCTGCCGACGCCGAGCGCGGCGGTGGCCGAGGCGTACCGGGTCGTACGGCCGGGTGGGCTGGTCGCCGCGTACGTATGGGACTACGCCGAGGGCATGGCACTGC
>NZ_JBSGXB010000417.1:0-5564 GCF_053609185.1 Streptomyces sp. NPDC054956
GGTCTCCGTCGCCCCGGGCGGGTGCCGGCGCGAGGGCGGCGGCCGGATACCGGTGGTCCCCGCCGGCCGGGGCCGAGGCCCGCGCGGGGTCGGCGGGCGGGGCGGTCGAGGGTCTCGGGGGCCGTGCGAAGGAGTCGGCGGCCGGGTTCAGGAGTTCCGCGTGGAGGGCGCGCAGGCCGGGGCCCGGGCCGGTGCCCAGGCGGTCGGCCAGGTCGCGGCGGACCTCGTCGTAGGCGGCCAGCGCCTGCGCGGGGCGGCCCGCGTCGCGCAGGGCGCGGATCCGCAGGGCCTGCAGCGGCTCGTCCAGCGGCAGCCCGGCGCACAGCGCGGTCAGCTCCGGCAGGGCCCGCTCCGCCTCCCCCAGCTCCAGGGCCGCCTCCAGACGGCCCCGGCGCGCGTCCAGCCGTAGCGCCTCCCAGCGGGCGGCCTCCGGCTCCGCGCCGGGCAGGGAGCTCAGCGGTTCGCCGCGCCACAGGGACAGGGCCTCGTCGTACAGGGCGGCGGCCTCGGCCGGGGCGGCCTTCGCCGCCTCCCGCGCGAGCCGCTCGAAGCGGTACAGGTCGATGTCCTCGCGGGCGGCGGCGAGTACGTAGCCGCCCTCACCGGAGCCCACTGCCTCGTGCCCCAGCGCCCGGCGCAGCCGTCCGACCAGCGCCTGGAGCGCGGCCGGGCCGTCGGCCGGCGGGTCGCCGTCCCAGACCTCGGCGATGAGCGAGGCCGCCGGCACCGCCCGTCCGGGCCGCAGTGCGAGCGCGGTCAGGAGCGCGCGCAGGCGCGGCCCGCCGACGGGGACGGTGCTCCCGTCGTCGCGGATGGCCTGGGTGGTGCCGAGAATCGCGTAACGCACCGGTCCATTGTCCCCGCCCCGGCCCCGCTCCCGCGCCTGCCCCGGGATAGGTTCACCGCATGGGTCACCAGGGCATCCGAAGCCACAACCGCGGCGAGCGGCAGATCAGTCCCGTCTTCCTCGGAATCTTCGCCGTCATGGCGGTGACGGGGTGGGCCGTGTGGACGGGGTACTCGACCAGCACCGGGCTGGCCGTCTTCCTCTTCGTCACGGCGGCGTGGATCGTCTCCCTCTGCCTCCACGAGTACGCACACGCCCGTACCGCGCTGCACAGCGGTGACCTCAGCGTCGGCGCCAAGGGCTATCTGACGCTCAATCCGCTCAAGTACACGCACGCGCTGCTCAGCATCATCCTGCCGGTGCTCTTCGTGATCATGGGCGGTCTGGGCCTGCCCGGCGGCGCGGTGTACATCGAGCGCGACCGGATCCGGGGCCGCTGGAAGCACAGCCTGATCTCGGCGGCCGGCCCGCTGACGAACGTCGCCTTCGCGGCCGTCTGCACGGCCCCGTTCTGGCTGAACGCCCTGGACGGGGTGCCGGTTCCGTTCCGCTTCGCGCTCGCCTTCCTCGCCCTGCTCCAGGTCTCGGCGGCGATCTTGAACTTCCTGCCGGTCCCGGGCCTCGACGGCTACGGCATCATCGAGCCCTGGCTCTCCCACCGGGTCCGCCGCGAGGTGGCGCCGCTGGCGCCGTTCGGCCTGCTGGCCGTCTTCGCGCTGCTGTGGATCCCGGAGGTCAACCTGTTCTTCTTCGACGCGGTCGACGGCGTCCTGTCCGCGCTCGGCGTCAGCGACCTGGAAACCTACTGCGGCCGCGAGCTCTACCGCTTCTGGCAGGACACCAGCGGCTTCTGCGCGGCCGCGAACTAGCGGCCGCGAACTAAGCGGCGTCGCCGGCGTCGCGGGTCTTGTCGAGCTTCGCCTTGCGTACGTAGAACCAGGCCATGTTCGAGGTGATGCCGGCCATCAGCACCCACACGATCCCGAGCAGGCTGCCCTCCATGAAGGCGACGACGGCCGCGGCCGCGGCGAGCACGCAGAGGACGATGGCGAACACGGCAAGGCGGGGCATGTCTGGAGCTCCTCGGGGACACTGAAGCGGTTCAAGCCCTTCCAGTGTCCCCCATGCCCACGGTTCTCCCGCCCGGCCGCTTTCCGGCCGGGCGGGGGGCGGGTCAGACGTCCGTGACGCGCAGGCCCGCGTGGGCCTTGTAGCGGCGGTTCGTGGAGATGAGGTTGGCGACCAGGGATTCGACCTGGCGGGCGTTGCGCAGGCGGCCCGCGAAGACGCCGCGCATGCCCGGGATGCGGGCGGCGAGGGCCTGGACGATGTCGGTGTCGGCGCGGACCTCGCCGAGGACCATCACGTCGGTGTCGATCTCCTCGACCGACTCGTCCTGGAGCAGGACCGCCGAGAGGTGGTGGAAGGCGGCCGTGACCCGGGAGTCCGGGAGGAGGAGGGCGGCCTGCTGGGCCGCGCTGCCCTCTTCGACGTCGAGGGCGTAGGCGCCCTGCTTGTCGAAGCCGAGCGGGTTGACGCAGTCCACGACGAGCTTGCCCGCGAGGTCCTCGCGCAGCGATTCCAGGGTCTTGGCGTGGCCCTCCCACGGCACCGCGATGATCACGATGTCGCTGCGGCGCGCGCACTCGGCGTTGTCCGCGCCCTCCACGCCGAGGCCGAGCTCCTCGGCCGCCGTCCGCGCGCGGTCCGCGGCGCGGGAGCCGATGATCACCTTCTGGCCGGCCCGGGCGAGCCGGTAGGCCAGGCCCCGGCCCTGGTCGCCGGTGCCGCCGAGGACGCCCACGACGAGGCCGGAGACGTCGGGGAGGTCCCACGGGTCCTTGGCGGGAGCCTTCGCGGGGGGCTGCTGCGTGCTGTCTGTGGAGGTCATGGGGGCGAGGGTAATGCCGGGACCGGCAGAGTCGAATGCGCGGACGGCGTGAGATCGGCGGCACGCGGAGGGCCGGAGGGCCGGAGCGGGGGTGGATGGGGGGGGAACGGCTCCCGTATGTCCCTTCCATACGGCAGGATGCCGGTATGGACGCCGTGAGAGTGGCGCTGCTGCGCGAGGTACTCGCCGGTACGGAGTGGCCCGGTGCCGCGCGCCGGTTCGCCGGGACGCTGCGGCGCTCGGTGGTGCCGGCCGGCGGGAACCTGCTGCTGGTCGGGACCGAGGCGTACGAGCCCTGGCACCTCGCCGCCCACCTGGTCGACGAGGCCGCCTGGTCGGGGCTGCCGGAGCTGGCGCCCACGCTCGTACGCCACCACGTGCTGCCGGGCGACGCCCCGCACCTCTCGGTGGGCCTGAGCCGGCTGGAGGCGGCCCGGCGCGGTCACACCCTGCTGGTGGTGGCTCCGGGGCAGCCCGGTGACGGGCTGCTGGAGCGCGTCCACGACGCCCGGCGCGCGGGGGCGACCGTACTGTCCCTGGACGGCGGCGACCCGGACCTCGGGACGCTCGCGCACGACGTGCTGTCCGTACCGGACGGCGCCGCCGAACTGGATCTGGACACGGTCCAGCACCTGGTCAGCGCGGCGGCCGGGGAGAACAGCCTGCCGGTGCAGCGCGGGCCGCGGCGCTTCCGGGACCGGCTGGCGCGGCTGGCCGACCAGCTGACCGCCCCGCCGCCCAGCCGCTGGTAGTCCGGCGGACCGCTCGCCCCTCGGCCCGCGGCGACCGGAACGGACCGGCTACGGAGTGGCTCCGCCTTCCTCTTCCTCGCGCGTCTTGTCGTTCCACTTCGGGTCGTTCTGCCATTCGAGATTGCGCTCCTGCGCCGTCTCCATGGCGTGGTTGGCCTCCTCGGGCGTCGCGTAGGGCCCGAAGCGGTCCTTCGCGGGGCACTCGGGGCCTTCCTCGACCTTCTTGTGGACCAGGCAGTAGTACCACTCGCCCGCTTTGCCCACCTGGCGCTTCTTGAACAGGGCCATCGTCAGGCTCCTCTCTCTGTCGCCATGCTGCCCCATACCCGCTCGATACACTCGCTCGTATGTCTGGCCAGTCGCTGCTCGTACCAGGCGAGCTCACTCCCGTCCGTTCCGTTCCCGGAAACATCCGCCGGCCCGAGTACGTGGGCAAGCCCGCGCCCACTCCGTACACCGGACCGGAGGTGCAGACGGCCGAGACGATCGAGGCCATGCGCATCGCCGGCCGGATCGCCGCCCAGGCGATGGAAGAGGCCGCCAAGCACATCGCTCCGGGGGTGACCACCGACGAGCTGGACCGGGTCGCCCACGAATTCATGTGCGACCACGGCGCCTATCCGTCCACGCTGGGCTACCGCGGCTTCCCCAAGTCCCTGTGCTCCTCGCTCAACGAGGTCATCTGCCACGGCATCCCCGATTCGACCGTCCTGCGGGACGGCGACATCGTGAACCTCGACGTGACCGCGTACATCGGCGGGGTGCACGGCGACAACAACGCCACGTACCTGTGCGGCGACGTGGACGAGGAGTCCCGGCTGCTCGTCGAGCGCACCCGCGAGGCCCTGAACCGGGCCATCAAGGCCGTCAAGCCGGGCCGCCAGATCAACATCATCGGGCGGGTCATCGAGTCGTACGCGAAGCGCTTCGGCTACGGCGTGGTCCGGGACTTCACCGGTCACGGGATCAACTCGTCCTTCCACTCCGGCCTGATCGTCCCGCACTACGACAGCCCGCACGCCACCACCGTCATCGAGCCCGGGATGACCTTCACCATCGAGCCGATGCTGACCCTGGGCACCCACGAGTACGACATGTGGGAGGACGGCTGGACGGTCGTCACCAAGGACCGCAAGCGCACCGCGCAGTTCGAGCACACACTGGTGGTCACGGACACCGGGGCGGAGATCCTGACGCTGCCCTGATTCCGGGACATCGCTTCGGAGGTTTTTACCGACAAGGCGTCGGGAACACATTGACTTAGGTATGCCTAAGCAGGAGGATCGGGTGTGGCGGCGCGGCCGCCACGCCTGTTTCCCCCTTTCTTCCGATTTCTCGGAGGTCCGCCTTGGACGCCTTCTCCACCGCCATCCGTGTGGCCTCGCACGAGCAGCACACCGAGGCCGAGACCTCGTCCTTCATGAGCGACCTGCTCGGCGGCCGGCTCGGGGTGGACGCGTACACGCGCTACACCGAGCAGTTGTGGTTCGTCTACCGGGCCCTGGAGGACGCCGCCGAGGCCCTGAGGGAGGACGCGGTGGCCGGGCCGTTCATCCAGCCCGAGCTGATGCGCCTGGCCGAGATCGAGCGCGACCTCGCCCACCTGCGGGGACCGCGGTGGCGTGAGACGCTGGTGGCACTGCCCGCCACCGAGGCGTACGCGGCGCGGGTGGCCGAGTGCGCCGCGTCCTGGCCCGGCGGGTACGTCGCCCACCACTACACCCGGTACCTGGGCGACCTCTCCGGCGGCCAGATCATCCGCGACAAGGCGGAGCGGACCTGGGGCTTCGAGCGCAAGGGCGACGGCGTCCGCTTCTACGTCTTCGCGGACATCTCCAACCCGGCGGCCTTCAAGCGGACTTACCGCGAACTGCTGGACGCGATCGCCGCGGACGACCTGGAGAAGCAGCGCATCATCGACGAATGCAAGCGCGCCTTCGACTTCAACGGGGCGGTGTTCCGGGAACTGGGCGAGGAGTTCCCGCTGAGCGCGTAGCGCGCAGCGCCTGCGGCGAGCTCGACGGAGAAGGGGGTGGGCCCACGGGCCCACCCCCATCCGGGCTTTCCCCGGGTG
>NZ_JBSGXB010000418.1:0-5556 GCF_053609185.1 Streptomyces sp. NPDC054956
GCGCACACCACACCGGCCAGCGCCAGGACCAGGGCGAGCACCGGAGCGTCCCCGGTGGCAAGCGCCACCGGGAGGAGCCCCGCGGCGGCCGCCGCGATCTCCGCCGGGATCCGTACGGAGCCGAGCCGCGGCCCGAACGCGGCCACCGCCGCGGGGACCAGCAGCACCGGCGGTGCCAGCCAGGCCGTCGGCGGGTCAGCCAGCGCGCCCAGCGCCACCATCAGCAGCGCCGCGTACCCGACGGCGAGCGCCGCCGCTCCCGCGCGGGCCCACGCCGGGCCGGGCCTGTACGCCGCTCCCGCCGCGCAGGCCGCCCCCAGCAGCCCGAACACCGCGAAGGTGGCCAGCCGGCCGTCCAGGGCCGCCACGGACACGCTCCCGGCCCCGGCCAGCGCGCACGCGCCCGCCGCGATCCCGGGCCCGGCGCCGACCGCCGCGATTCCCCGGCCGGCGCCGACCGCCGTGGACCGCAGCGCGAGCGCTCCCGCCGCCGACGTCACCGCGAGCTGGGCCGCGAGGACCGCGCCAGGGGGCAGGCCGAGCACCGCCGGAGCCGTGAACAGCGCCGACCAGCCCAGGACCACCGCCGCCACCCCCGGCTCCGCGCGCCCCGGCAGCGCGCGGACCAGCCACCACGCGGCCGCCGCCGCCGTCAGCAGCAGCGCCACCAGGGGCGCCGGTCCCGCGGTGTTCTCGGCCGCCCGCGGGGTCGTCGCCGACCACACCTCGGTCAGCACCCGCAGCCGGCCCGCCAGCACCGTCGCCACCCACACGACGCAGAGCGCCGCCTCGAAGACGGCCACCCCCGCACCGGCCCAGGCGAGCCCGCGCCGGACCGGAGCGGGGAGCGCGGGCACCCGCAGGGCGGCCGGCAGGGCCAGTGCCACCACCAGGTACCCCACCGGCGCCCAGCGCGCGCCCAGCTCCGGCGCGGGCAGCCCGCCCAGCGCCGCCACCGCCGCGAGACCGCCGACCACCGCGAGGGCCGTGGCCGCCCGGGACGCCCGCCACGCCACCGCCACCGCCAGTACGGCCGCGGCCGCCAGCAGCACCGACGAACCCACCGCCATCCCCGCCGAGTCCGCCCACGCCGACTCCGCCAGGGCCGTCACGAGCGCCATGGCGCCCACCAGAGATCCCGCCGCCGCGGCCCACGGGGACAGGCGTCCCGGGCGCAGCAGGACCAGCCCGGCGTCCAGGGCCGCCGTCGCCAGCAGCGCCCAGCCCTGGTCCAGGCCCGTCGCCCCGGCGGCGAGCGCCGCGAGCATCAGCGGGAACTGCGCCGCCAGCAGCGCCGCGAGCAGCGGGATCCGCAGCCGCACCAGCGCCGTGCCGTACCCGGCCCAGAGCGCCGCCAGCACCGCGGCCGCCCCCGCCGAGTACGCCACGGGGTCCAGCTCCGACAGGACGGTCGAGTACAGCGCGTACGCGTCCAGCACCGTCAGCAGCAGACCGACCGAGGCCACCGCCTCGGCGGTCGAGCGCAGCCCCCGGCGCAGCAGCGGCGCGGGCGTGCCCAGCGCTGCCGCCGTGACCACGGCGAGGACCGCACCGCGCCCGGCGATGCCCAGGGAACCCCAGCTGACCAGCGTGAACGCCAGCGCCGCCACGGCCAGCAGCACCGCGCCGAGGATCAGCAGCACGTTCTGCGCGCTCGGCGCGGAGGCCTCCGCGCCGCCCTGGAGCCGCTCCGGGCGGACCGGCCGGGCCTGCTGGGCGGCGGCGCCCCAGGCCAAGGGGGCCTGCCCGTGCAGCACGCGCAGCAGCCACTCCCGCCGGCTCAGCAAATAGTGGCGCCGGGCGTCGAGTTGGACCAGTTCGCGGTCGATGAGCACCAGCTCTTCGGCCGGCGGCAGGGGGATCTCCATGGTTCGGAGTGTGGCGCCCGTCACGCCGTCAGGACATGGGCGCGGGTACTCAGATCCGGGTGAGTCCCGTCTGAGTACCCCGCCGGGAGCCCGCCGCGCGCCAGACTGGACGCATGGACCGAAGCAGCGACAGGCCACGCAGTCCGCGCAGCATCCGTACGCCCGGCCCCCGCGAGCCCTGGACCCGCTACCGCTTCCGCAGCGTGTGGGACCTCGACGCCCCGGCCGCCCGCGTCTACGCCGCCCTGGAACGCCCGGAGTCCTACCCCCTGTGGTGGCCGCAGGTCCGAGCGGTCGCCCCGGCGGGCGACGAGCGCAGCGGTACGGCCCTCATCCGCTCGGCCCTTCCCTGCACGCTGCGCGTGAGCGCCGCCGAACTCCTGCGGGACCCCGTGCGCGGGGTGCTGGAGGTCGCCCTGGGCGGAGACCTCGAAGGGTGGGCGCGGTGGACCGTCCGCTCCCGGGCCGGCGGTTCGCGGGCCCTCTACGAGCAGGAGGTCGAAGTGCGCAGCCCCCTCATGCGGTGGCTGTCGCTGCCCGGGAGGCCCGTGTTCCGGCTCAACCACGCCCTGATGATGCGGGCCGGCCGGCGCGGACTGGCCGCGCATCTGGCCGCCGGAAGGGAAGCGGTTTGAACGAGCCCCGGGCCTTCTGTATTGTTCAGTCCGTTCCCGGGCGATTAGCTCAGCGGGAGAGCACTTCGTTCACACCGAAGGGGTCACTGGTTCGATCCCAGTATCGCCCACCGGGACAGGCCGGTCCGTCTCATGACGGACCGGCCTTCCGCATTTCCCGGACGTTCGCGGTGCGTCCTCGGACCGCGCGCGCTACGCGGCCGCCGGCAGTTCCGGGCGCAGCGGCCAGTGCGGATCGACCGGCTCCGGCGTCCCCTGCCGCGCGAACCACGCCTGCAGCCCCCGCGCCTGGGCGGCGTGCCACACCTGCTGCAGGGTGTGCAGCTCCGCCGGGGTCAGCCGTTCCAGCCGGCTCGCGAACCGGCGTCCCACCGCCCGTACGAGCTCCAGCGAGGCCAGCGCGTCCGCCCCCGCGTCATGGGCCCCCTCCAGCTCTATCCCGTAGTGCGCGCACAGGTCCGTCAGCGTCCGCCGCCCCTTGCGGTAGCGGTCCAGGTGCTTGTCGAGCACCCGCGGATCGAGCACCGTCAGCGGCCGGTTGTCCAGGTACCGCGCCAGCGAGGACGCCCGGTGCCGGCGCAACTCCCGGTCCAGCAGCGTCAGATCGAACGGCGCGTTCATCACCACCACCGGCCGGCCGGCGACCTGCTGCTCCCCGAGCGCGCGGGCTATCTCCTCCACCACCGGCGCGGGCCACCGCCCGTTGCGCTGGAGGTGCTCATCGGTCAGACCGTGCACTTCCGTGGCCCCCGGAGGTACCGGGATGCCGGGATTGACCAGCCAGCGCGTCGAGCGGACCCGGCCGCCCGCGCACTCCTGCACGATGAGAGCGGCGGACACGATCCGGTCCCGCTCCACGTCCACCCCGGTCGTCTCCGTGTCGAATGCGGCCAGCGGGCCCTCGTACCAGCGTGTCATGGCGAACTCCTCGTCACCCGTCGGCAGATGGGGCGCACCCGGGCACCGCAGCCTCAGGACCCGCCACCCTCGCCCGAATCGGTGATACCCGGGCTCTTTGCCCCGTACGCCGTTTGCGGCACGCCGACTGCGGAGACAACTCCAGTGGGGGACCGCACACATGACCGGTCGTCAACCCCGCACCCTGATACGGACCTGACGCGGCCCGGCACGGCCGCCTGAACGTCACAGCCCGGAAGGCATGGGGAGCCGGCCATGGCGCTCGCGCAGCCCGAACCGGGCGGGGTGCCGGCGCTGCAGATCGATCCGCTGACCGACCCGCGGAACGGACCGCTGCGCGGCACACTCGCCACCACCGCCTGTATGGAAACCCTTCAGGTGGGATACCTGCACGCCGTCGCCGCCGCGGCCGGCTGCTCGCTCTCCCAGCCCTTCCCGGACAACGGCATCGACTGGCACGTCAGCCACGGGGCGCCCGAGCACGTCGTCGACGACGAGGTGACCATCAAGGTGCAGCTGAAGGCGACCTACCAGGTACCGCCCAGACCGGCCGGGCCCACCTTCGGCTTCACGCTCGACAACGAGCACCTGGTGAAGCTCGCCCGCACCCCGGTCGCCGTGCACAAGATCCTCGTCGTGATGCTCGTGCCCCGTGAGCGCGATCAGTGGCTGAGCGCCGGACACGACCGCCTCGACCTGCGGCACTGCTGCTACTGGACCAATCTCGCCGGACAGCCCGTCACCGGCCGCCGCCGCACCACCGTCAGGATCCCGACCGCGCGGATCTTCGACGACCGGGCACTCTGCGAGATCATGACCCGGGTCGGGTCGGGAGGGACACCTTGATGAACTGGCAGTCACCGCACCTGGAGCCGCTCCCGTCCCCGGACTTCGGGGCCGGCGCACCCGACCCCGCGCAGGTCGATCCGCTCGTGCTGGGCGCGCTGCTGCACCGGCACGGCTGGCTGCGCCGCGGCGGAGCGGCCGGCCGGTACGGACGCTGGACGCCGCCCGCCCCCTACTCGACGGGTGGCGGCGGCCCGAGCCTCCTCGTCCCCGAGAGCCGCGCCTTCCCCGACTGCGCCGACCTCCTGGAAGAGGCCCTCACCGCGCTGTCGCGCAGTGGGCTGCCCTCGGCGCGCGAGGTGCTCTACGGGCTCAGCGTGCCGAGCGACGAGATCCGCTGGGACCGCGAGATCCCGCAGGGTGCGTACGGACTCCGGGGCGAGGCCGACTGGACCGCGCAGGAACAGCTGCGCTCGGCCGCCCGCCAGCTGCTCCTCGCGGGCGCCCTCGCCGACCGGGCCAGGGCCGGGTACTACGGCGCCCGGCACCGGGGACAGGCGGAGCGCGCGCTGGACGGGGTGCTGGTCGGGCCCGCTCCGGGAGGGCGGCGGCTCACCGCCTACGTCCCCGTGGACGGGGGGCGCGGCACCATGACCCGGCTGCACCACGCGCTGCACGCCGCCCGGGAGGCCGTGGACTACCAGCGGGCCACCGGCGGCATGGAGGCCTTCGACGCGGCGGTCGAGGCCGGGGTCAGCCGGGAGCTCGCCGAGGCCCTCATCGCGCTGGTCCGCGGCTCGGAGGGAGCCCGGGTCGCGCTCGCCTGGGCTCCGGCGGCCGGTGTACCGGCGGGCTGCGCGGCCCGGCCGGAGCCGGTGGAGTTCTCGCCCGGCGACCTGCCGGTGCTCCGGGAGGCGGCCGCGCGCTACACGCGGGACGAGCCGGCGGTGCCGGTGCGGGTGGCGGGTGCGGTGGTCCGGATGAGGCGGTCCGCCCCCGGCGGCGGGGGTACGGTCCGGCTGCGGGTGCTGGCAGGGGCGGAGATCCCGTACATCCGGGTCGTGCTCGACGAGGAGTCGTACCGGGTGGCGGGCCACGCGCACCTGGTGGGTCTCCCGATCCGGGTCAGTGGCCGCCTGCAGCGGCGGGGCGGGTTCCGCCGGCTGACGGACGCGGTGGACGTGACCCCGGTCCCGCTGGACGAGGTCGAGCGCGACCGGCTGATGAAGTCCCTGGACGGGGACGACGCCCTCGACCCGGGGGACGTCCTCCCGTCGGACGACTGACCCGTCCCTGCGGGGCTGTCCCCCACCCGCCCTTCGCCCGTTCCCCGGGGCTCCGCCCCAGAC
>NZ_JBSGXB010000419.1:0-5538 GCF_053609185.1 Streptomyces sp. NPDC054956
GCGTTCCCGCGACGGGGACGACGAGCCCCTGCCGCGCCCCGCTGGCCGCACCGGTCGCGAACTCCACGACCAGGCCGTCGGCCCCGTCCATGGGCATGGCGATGTCCGCCAGGAGGGACCCGGTGATCTCCTGGGCCCGGCGGGCGATGAGCTCCAGCACGGCAGCGCGGGAGCTGCCGGACAGCAGGCTCTCGGTGATCTCCGCATTGGCCTTGAGCCACCGCTGCTGGCGCTGTGACCCCTCGTAGAGCCGCGCGTTGTCGATCGCCACGCCGGCGGCCACGGAGAGCGTCGAGATCACGGTCTCGTCCTCGGGGTCGAAGTCCACCCCGCCCCGCTTGTCGGTCAGGTAGAGGTTGCCGAAGACCTCGTCGCGGACCCGGATGGGGACCCCGAGGAAGGTCCTCATCGGCGGGTGATGGGCCGGGAACCCGTACGAGGAACTGTGCGCGCCGAGGTCGGTGAGGCGCAGGGGCTCCGGGTGGCGGATGACCTCCCCGAGCAGTCCGTGTCCCGCCGGCAGAGGGCCGATCTCGGCGATCGCCTCCTCGCTGAGCCCCACGGTGAGGAACTGCGAGAGCCGGCGGCCGTCCGGGCCGATGACACCCAGTGCCCCGTACTCGGCGTCCACGAGCAGCGCGGCCGCCTCGACGATCCGCCGGAGCACCTGGGCGAGGTCCAGCTCCCGCCCGACCGACACGACCGCCTCCAGCAGGCTGTGCACCCGGTCCCTGGTCCCGCGCACCGCGTCAATGCGTACCTGGAGCTCGTCGAGCAGCTCGTCGAGCCGCATGCGCGGCACTCGTCCCAGCGGATCCCCCACAGTCACGTGCTTCCCCTTCACCCGCCGGCCCACCTGCCGTCCGAGGCCAGGGTATCGACAGGCCTGGGCCCGAGGGGTTCGGATGCGCACAGAGGCCCGCCCGCCCGGGCGGACCGACCGATCCGCCCGTTCCGCGACGGGCACTTCGAGCACCAGGAGTGCGGGTTGCGGGGCGTCTTGAACGACCGTCGACACGCCCGGGCCGGAAGCGGATCGTTGCGCACGGATGCCGGGCGTGACTGACTGGGCGCAGTGTCCGGAGACGTCGGGGAGAGGGGCGGCCATGGGTCTCAAGAAGGCGGTCTACGAGGGCGAGCTGCTGCGGCTCCAGACGGAGCTGGTCAAGCTCCAGGAATGGACGCGGGCGGAAGGGGCCCGGCTCGTCGTCGTCTTCGAGGGCCGTGACGCGGCGGGCAAGGGCGGCACGATCAAGCGGGTCGCCGAGCACCTGAACCCGCGTGTCGCACGGATCGCCGCCCTGCCGGCCCCGACGGAGCGGGAACGCACCCAGTGGTACTTCCAGCGCTACGTCGAGCACCTGCCCGCCGCCGGCGAGATCGTCCTCTTCGACCGCAGCTGGTACAACCGTGCCGGAGTGGAACAGGTCATGGGCTTCTGCACGCCCGCGGAGCACCAGCTGTTCCTGCGGCAGTGCCCGGTCTTCGAACGCATGCTGGTGGAAGACGGCATCCTGCTCCGCAAGTACTGGTTCTCCGTCAGCGACGCGGTCCAGGAAGAGCGGTTCCGCCGCCGGGCGCAGGACCCGTTGCGGCGCTGGAAGCTCTCCCCGATGGACCTGGAGTCCCTCACGCGCTGGGAGGCGTACTCCCGGGCCAAGGACGAGATGCTCGTCCACACCGATACGACGGACGCCCCGTGGCACGTGGTCGAGAGCGACGACAAGCGCAGCGCGAGACTCAACATGATCGCCCACCTCCTGTCGTCCGTCCCCTACGAGGACGTGGCCCTGCCTTCGCTGACCCTGCCGCCCCGGCCGCCGTCCACGGGCTACCAGCGCCCGTCCAAGGAACTCCAGCACGTCGTGCCCGACCGTGCCGCCACACTGGGGAAGGACTGAACGGCGGCAGCCGGCCGCACGGGACGAGTGGACACCTGTGAGGAGCGCGATGCCCGCACGTGGATGGTCGTTCCTGTCGGCTTCCGGGCTGCGGGGGTACCAGCGGTCGTGGCTCGGACGGGAGGCGCTGGCCGGCGTCACGGTGGCCGCCTACCTGGTCCCGCAGGTCATGGCGTACGCGGGTGTGGCCGGACTCCAGCCGGTCGTGGGCCTCTGGGCGGTCCTGCCGGCCATGGTGCTCTACGCCCTGGCCGGTTGCTCGCGGCTGCTGTCGGTCGGCCCCGAGTCGACCACCGCCCTGATGACGGCCGTCGCCGTGGGACCGCTCGCCGCCGGGGACCCGGGCCGGTACGCCGCCCTGGCGGCGGCGCTCGCGCTGATGGTCGGCCTGCTGGCGCTGGCCGCCCGGGCCGTGCGCCTCGGGTTCCTCGCGGACCTGCTCTCGCGTCCCGTGCTCGTCGGCTACCTCGCGGGCGTCGCCCTCATCATGATCGTCGACCAGTTGCCCCGGCTCACCGGAGTGCGCACGACCGGTTCGGGATTCTTCCCGCGGCTCTGGTCCTTCGTGAGCAACCTCGCCCACGTCCACTGGCCGACCGTCGTCCTGGCCGCCGGGGTCCTCGCCGTGCTCCTCGCGGTACCGAAGTACGGGCGGGCGGTCCCGCGCCCGCTGCTGGCCCTGGTGCTGGCCACGGCCGCGGTGGCGGCCTTCGGGCTCGACGACCGGTACGGGCTCGGCGTCATCGGATCCGTACCCTCCGGGCTCCCGACACCCAGCCTCCCGCCCCTCGACGACCTGGACCGGCTGCTGGTCCCTGCGCTGGGCGTGCTCCTCGTCGGCTACTCGGACGTGATCCTCACCGCCCGTGCCTTCGCCGACCGGGGCGACCCGCTCCCGCTGGACCCCAATCGTGAACTGCTGGCCCTGGGGGTGGCGAACCTGGGGTCGGCCGTCCTGCACGGGTTCCCGGTCAGCAGCAGTGCGAGCCGTACCGCGCTGGCCGGGTCCGCGAAGGCGCGGAGTCAGGTCTACTCGCTGTTCGCGGCGCTCGCGGTCCTGCTGGTCCTGTTCTTCCTGGGCCCTCTGCTGGCCCACACTCCGAGTGCCGTCCTCGGCGCCATCGTCGTCTATGCCGCGGTCCGGTTGGTCGAGGTCGGCGAGTTCCGCCGCCTCGCGACCTTCCGCCGGAGAGAACTACTGCTGGCCCTGGGATGCCTGCTGGGGGTCCTGGCCCTCGACATCCTCTACGGCGTCCTCATCGCCGTCGCCCTGTCCGTCATCGAGCTGCTCGCACGCGTGGCGCGTCCGCACGATGCCGTGGAAGGCATGGTCCCCGGCCTCGCCGGCATGCACGACGTCGACGACTACCCGACGGCCCGGACCGTACCGGGGCTCGTGATCTACCGCTACGACTCACCGCTGTTCTTCGCCAACGCGGAGAACTTCCGTCGTCGTGCCCTGGCCGCGGTCGACGAACAGACCTCGCCGACCCGCTGGTTCGTCCTCAACGCCGAGGCGAACGTGGAGGTGGACATCACCGCCCTGGACGCCGTGGACGCACTGCGTCAGGAACTGGAGCAGCGGGGGATCGTGATGGCCCTGGCCCGGGTCAAGCAGGAACTCCGCGAGGACCTGGACGCCTACGGGCTCACCGCCTCCGTGGGCGCCGACCGGATCTACCCGACCCTGCCCACGGCCCTGGAGGCCTACCGGGCCTGGAGCAGTGAGGCGGGGCCGCACGAGGAGTGAGCCCGGCTACCGGTCGGGCCCGGCGTGGCGGCAGGGGCTGTCCGTGCGTCGAGCACACTCGCCCCCGGGGTGGCTGTGCTCGGAGCACGGTTCCGGCCGTGATGGCCTGTTTATGGTGCCTCGCATTCACACCGAACCAGATGGTGTGCGTCTCGGTACCAGTGCCAGGAGGGCAGCCGATGAGCGCAGTCTCAGTACAGTCCGGAACCGCCGGAGTCCCGGACGGGGCCGGCGGTCCGCAGCCCGTGGGCGCCTACTTCGAACGCATGCCGTTCGGCAGGGCCCACGTGTTGATCGCCCTCGCGCTGTTCATGGCCTTCGTCATCGAATCGTGGGAGCAGCTCGCCCTCGTCTACGTCTCCGCCGACCTCGGCGACGCCTTCGCCCTCGACGCCGGACGGATCGGGTGGGTCCTGTCGGCCGTCGCCCTCGGCATGATTCCCGGTGCGCTCGTCTGGGGACCGGTCGCCGACCGGATCGGTCGCCGCGCCGTCTGCCTGTGGAGCCTCGGTTCCTACGGTGCCGTGGCTCTGGCCAGCGCCTTCTCGCCGAACTTCACCACGCTGATGGCCACCCGCGTGCTTTCGGGGATGGCTCTGGCCGGCATCTACACCGTCACCTTCCCCTACTTCCTCGAACTGCTCCCGGTCGGGCTGCGCGGCAAGGCCGCCGTCTACCTGTCGATCGGCTGGCCCATCGGCGTGCTCGCCGCCGTCGGGGTGACCCAGGCGCTGTCCGGGATGGGCTGGCACGTCGTGGCCGTGGCCAGCGCGCTGGCGGCCCTGTGGGTGTTCGCGATCCGGGCCTGGGTGCCGGAGTCCCCGTACTGGCTGGCGGCCCGCGGCCGGCACGCCGAAGCCCGGGCGGTGCTCCTGAAGCTCGGCGCCGACGTGCCCGAGGGCGCCCGCTTCACCGTGGTCGAGCCCGAGCGGGCAGGAAACCCCCTCGCCCTGCTGCGCGGTCGGCTGCTGCGCATCACCCTGCTCATGCTGATCGTGAACTTCGCCTTCAACTGGGGCTACTGGGGCCTGCAGACCTGGCTGCCCACGCTGCTCATGGAGAAGGGCCTGAGCATGTCGAGCAGCCTCGGCTTCGTGGCACTGAGCGCCCTCTTCATGATCCCCGGTTACGTCTCGGCCTCGTACCTGACCGGGCGCTTCGGCCGCAAGAAGGTCTTCCTGCCGTACGTGGCGGCCGCCGCGGTCAGCGGCGTGCTGTTCGCCTACTCCGGCAGCCTCACCCAGCTGTACGCCGCCAACTTCGCCCTGTCGTTCTTCAGCCTCGGCGCGTGGGGCGTCTGGAACACCTGGAACGGCGAGTTCTACCCGACCGCGCTGCGCGCCACCGGATACTCCTGGGCCACCGCGGCCCAGCTGATCTCCACGTCGGTCGCACCCTCGGCCGTCGGGTACCTGCTGGCGCGTGCGACCGGATTCTCCTCCACCGTGCTGTTCATCACCGCGTTCCTGGTGGTGGCGCTGGTCGTGGCCGTGCCGCTGCCGGAGACCGAGGGCCGCGATCTGGAGTGATCCAAGTGATATATAGGGGCAGATGGTGACAGGAGCGTGCGCGTGAGGCTGGGAGTGGACGTGGGACGCGTCACCACCGTCGCCGTGCTGGTCGGGCCGGAGGGCCGGACGGTGGCGCGCGCGGTGGTGGACAGCGTTCCCGGCCTCGGCGAGTGTCTGCGCGCGGCGCTCGCCGAGCTTCCGGGGGACCGGACCGGTGAGGTGGATGCCGTCGGCCTCACCACGGACCTGGAGCGTCGTGCGTCGCGGCTGCGACCGGTGGCCGCGCTGCGAATCGCCCCGCCCAGCCATCCGTCCCTCGGGCCGCTCGCGGGCTGGCCCGCGCGGGCCCCCCCCGCGGGGGGGCCGCGCCCGGCGG
>NZ_JBSGXB010000420.1:0-5531 GCF_053609185.1 Streptomyces sp. NPDC054956
CCGTCCGCCCGCCCGGATGCGTCGTGGTGCCCGCCCGGCCCCGGGGCTCGTCAGAGCCAGAGCGTGTTGGCCGCCATGCGTTCCGCCTCCGTCTTCAGCAGGGGCGCGAAGGCGCGCCACAGGAGGAGGCAGGCGCCCGCGGCGGCCAGGGCGCCGGCGAAGGTGTCGGTGAGCCATTGGGCGTGCTGCCAGGTGCGGCTCCACATCATGGCGCCGGTGTAGGCCGCGCCGAACAGCCACCACCAGCGCCGGCCGCTCGGCGGGAACAGCGTCACCGCGGCCGCGATCACCAGGGCCACCGCCGTGAAGACCTGGCCGGAGGGGTACGAGCCGTCGTTGACCAGGACCCAGGTGTGCGGGGGCCGCGGCCGGTCGGCCAGTTGCTTCAGGGGCAGGACCACGAACACGTTGGCCACGATGGCCGTGGAGAAGACGAAGAGGCCCGACCGCCAGCGCCCGTACATGCACAGGCAGCCGATCAGCATCAGCGGCAGGACCGTGCCCAGCGGTCCGCCCAGCCGGTCGAGCACGATGGCGAAACCGCTGGCGGCGTCGGCGGGCGAGCCGTTGAGCGAAGCGGCCCACGCGTCGTCGAGGTCCTGGAAGAAGGGCCGTTCGTCGACCCGCAGGAGCAGTCCGGTCAGCAGGGACAGGAGGGTCAGTGCCGCGCCCCCGGCGAGGGCGTAGCGGGGCGGAGCGGCCGGTACGGGGCGCCGCGGCGGCCGGGTGGGAACCGGCGGCGGGGTAGGGGCGGGTGGGTGGAACGCGTGCATGGCGGAACCTTTCGCGGTCGCCTCCCCGAGCGGTGGGGGCGTGCGGGGAGGGCCGTACGGGTGCGGAGCGCGGGGATGAGCGGAAGGGCCGGGGCAGGCCGGCGCGGCGGGGAAACCGCGGGGATGGGCGGGCCCTGCCGGGGCGCGGCGGCGGGGCCGTCGCGGTGCGCCACGGAGTATTGCGGAAGCGTGACCACCGCCACAAGGGCAAGAGGGTTTTCGGTCGGGCCGGGCCCCGCCGATGGCCCCAACTAGGTGGTTACACGTGATCCACCTGGCCTCGGCGTTCGGGTCACGATCTGTACGGAGACCCGCGTGAACCCTTGGCTAGAACCGCGAACGGGTGCTACACAGTGTCCAAGCACCTGAAGTGACACGTGTAACAACATCGCGTGAACCGCATTGCACTGAGCCACATCGCACTGAGTCACACCGCACTGAGCTACACCGCATCGCGCCACACCGCACTGCGCCACATCGCACCGCACTGCACGCACCGCACTCAGCAATCGCACCGCGTCAGCCGCAGCGCGCTCGGCGCGGCACTCCCGGCGACGCCCTCGTGCGAGACAGCACCCTCGGCGTCTCCGTCCTCCCCGTGCACCGCACCCCGGCGGTCCCCCACGCCACCTCCCCGCTCCGTCCCCCGAGGAGTCGTCATGGCTACGAACGAGATCATCGACCCGCCCGTCCCGGCGGATCCCGAACCCTCCCGCGGACGCGGGCTCATGCTCCTCCTGCTGGTCGCGAACTCCGCGATGATGGCCGTCTACATGGGTGTCGGCTCGATCCTGCTGCCCACCCAGATCGCCGAGATCGCCGGTGACGACAAGGTCGCGGTCCTGGGCCTGATCGGCGGCATCAGCGCGATCTTCGCCACCGCGTTCAACCCGATAGCCGGCGCCCTCTCCGACCGCAGCGGCCGCCGCAACCCCTGGGTGCTCGGCGGCGCCCTCGCCTCGCTCGGCGGCCTGGCCCTCCTCGGCAGCGTCAGTACCGCACTGCTCGTCGGGATCGGCTGGTGCCTGGTCCAGGCGACCATGAACGTCTACCAGGCCGCCGTCACCGCGATCGTGCCCGACAGGGTCCCCGCCGCCCGGCGCGGTACCGCGTCCGCGCTGGTGGGACTGGGTCTGCCCATCGGCGGCACGGTCGGCGTGCTCATCGCCTCCCAGACCTCGGAGCACCTGCGCACCGGATACCTCGTCTTCGGCGGGGTCATCGCCGGAGCCGCGCTGCTGCTCACCACCTTCTGCCGGGACGTACCCCGCTCCGAGCCGGCCCCCGACGCGCCCGCCGCCCCCAAGGGGGCCCAGATCAAGGCCTTCCTCTCGGCCCTCGCCAACCACGACTTCCGCTGGGCCTTCATCGGGCGCGCCCTGATGGTCCTCGGCTACTTCTCGGTGGTCGGCTACCAGCTCTACATCCTGGGCGACCACATCAAGCTCCCCGAGGGGCTGACCCCGCCCGCCGCGATGGCGGTGCTCACCCCCGTGTCGATGGTCGCGATGGCCGTCTCCACGGTGGTCGGCGGACTGCTGTCCGACCGGTGGAACCGCCGCAAGGTGTTCGTGGGCGTCTCGGCGGCCCTCGCCGGAGTGGTCATGGTGGTTCCCGTCGTCAGCCCGACCTGGACCGGCATGCTCGTCTTCAGCGCACTCAACGGCCTCGCTTTCGGATGCTTCATGGCCGTCGACACCGCGCTCGTCACCCTGGTGCTGCCGCGGGCCGAGGACGCCGCCCGCGACATGGGCGTCCTCAACATCGCGAACGCCGGCCCCCAGATCATCGCCCCGTTCGTCGCCTCCGCCGTCGTCACGGCCCTGGGCGGATACACCCCTCTGTTCCTGGTCGGCGGCGCCCTCTCGCTGGTCGGCGCGCTGGCGATCCTCCCGATCCGCAGCGTGCGCTGATCCCGCCGTCCCCCGGTCTCCGGGCCGCCTCCTCATACCCGTGGGCGGCGGCGGCCCGGTCCTGCTCCGGCGGGCTCGTGCCGAGGGTCGCGAGCCCGCCGGTCCCCACCCGTGCCAGGCCCTCACCCCGTTCCCACACCACTCCCTCCCCGAAGGAGCGTTCTGTGCAACGCAAGCGAGTTCTGCCGTTGGCCGCCCTGCTGCTGTGCGCGCCCGCCCTCGCCGGCACGGTGCCCGCCGCCGCGGCCGAGCCGCAGGCCGGTCCGGCCCCCGCCCCGGTGCCCGCGGGCCCGCTGCGGATCCTGCTCACCAACGACGACGGCTACAACGCGCCCGGCATCCGCCTCGCCTTCGCGCGGCTCACCGCAGCTGGGCACGACGTCACCATCGTCGCCCCGCTCACCAACCAGAGCGGCGCCGGCACGAAGGGCTCGAACGGCCCGTCCATCAAGGTTCAGCACCCCGAGCCGAAGGTCTGGGCCGTCGACGGGACCCCCGGCGACTCGGTGAACTTCGGGCTCTCCGAGGTGTTCGACGGGAACGCGCCCGACCTCGTCGTCTCGGGCACGAACTTCGGTCCGAACGTGGCCGCCCTCGCCACCCACTCCGGTACGGTCGGCGGCGCCATCGCCGGACTGGACGCCGGCGTGCCCGCCATCGCCCTCAGCACCGGCGGCGTCACCGCCCCCGACCCCGTGACCACGGTCAACGCGATGGGGCCGACGCTGGACTTCGCCGTCAAGCTCATCGACCGGCTGCGCTCGCGGGCCCGGTCCGGCCCGCTGCTGCCCAAGGGCGTCGGACTGAACGTCAACCACCCCGTCGTCGGCGCCGACGGCAAGGGCACCCCCACCGGGGTGGCTACCACCTTCCAGGACCCGCAGGCGCTGCTGAAGGCCGTCTACACCGACGCCGGCGACGGCACCTGGAAGATCGGCGTGAAGGTCGACCTGCAGACCCCGGCCCGGGGCAGCGACGTGGAAGCGGTGAGCGCCGGGAAGATCGCGATCAGCCCGATGAACGCGGACTGGAACACCGGGACGGCCGACTTCGCCACCACCGCGACCCTGATCGCCGGCCTCCGCCCGTAAGTCCGCAGGTCCGTAACACCAGCCGCCCTTCCGGGGGCGGGGCGGGCGCACCGCGCCCCGCCCCCGGATCGTCTTGAACCAGGAGTACGGATGCAACGGCTCTCGAACCGGATCGCCCGGCTGTCCACGGCAAAGCGGTCTCGGGGAAGCGGCGCGGGGACGTGCCCCACTATCCCGAGGCCGCTTCGACCCCTGCTCGGCACGGTACTCGCGCTGGCCGCGCTGATCGCCGCGGCCCTCCCGGCGGCAGCTTCTCCCGGCGCCCTCGTCGGCACCATCTCCGGTGGCCCGTCGGACGGTTCGCCGCGCCCGGTCGTCTCCGTCGCGCAGGGCGCGCTGCGCGGCCGGGTCCACGACGGGGCGCAGGAATTCCTCGGCGTGCCCTACGCCGCGGCGCCGGTCGGGGAGAACCGGCTGGCCGCCCCGCAGCCGCCCCGGCGCTGGAACGGAGTGCGCGAAGCCGTCGAACAGGCGCCCGCCTGCCTGCAGTTCTCGCCGTTCGGGCTGCGCGACCCCGGGGCCGTCAGCGAGGACTGCCTGTACCTGGACGTGTACCGGCCCGGGCGGGCGCGTCCGGGGGCGAGGCTGCCGGTGATCCTCTGGATGCACGGGGGCGCGTACAGCCAGGGCACCGGAACCCAGTTCGGCGGACGCACGATGGCGGAGCTGACCGACAGCATCGTCATCAGCATCAACTACAGGCTCGGACAGCTGGGTTATCTGGGCCTGCCCGAACTCGGCCGCCAGAACCCGCTGCGCTCGGGCTCCTTCGGGCTGATGGACCAGGTCCAGGCGCTGCGCTGGACCCGCGAGAACATCGCCGCCTTCGGCGGGGACCCGGGCAACGTCACGGTCTCCGGCCAGTCGGCGGGCAGCGGTTCGGTGTGCGGGCTGCTGGCGGCCCCGTCGGCGGCGGGACTGTTCCACCGGGCCGTGCTCCAGAGCGGGCCGTGCACGCTGCTCCGTACCCCGGACGGCGCGCGATCCGAGTCCGAGGCGCGGGCCTTCGCGGCGAGCGCGGGCTGCGCGGATCCGGCCGTGGTGGTGGCGTGCCTGCGTGCCGCCTCCGGACAGGCGCTGGTGGACGCGGCCCGTACGCACCCGACTTCGGGCCCCGCTTCGGGCGACGGACTGCTCCCGAAGGACCCGGCCGCGGCGATCGCCGCCGGAACCTGGAACAAGGTCCCGGTCCTGATCGGGAGCACCCGCTCCGAGGCGCGCTTCTTCGTGGCGCTGACCCAGCCGGGGCTGACGGCCGAGCAGTACACCGGCCAGGTCCTGGCGGGCTACGGCGCGGCCGGGCCCGAGGTCCTCGCCCGCTACCCGGTCGCCGCGTACGGATCCCCGTACCTGGCCCTGTCGGCCGTCATGACCGATTCGACCTTCGCCTGCAACACCGCCTGGACCGCGCAGCTGTTCGCCCGGCAAGTACCCACCTTCGCCTACGAGTTCGACGACCCGGACTCGCCCACCCTGGCGGGCGCGCAGATACCGGGCCTGGACGAGTCGAACGCGCACAGCGCCGAACTGGCCTATCTGCACGACTTCACCATGGGCGAGCGGCCCCTGACCTCCGTCCAGGTGGCCCTGGCGACCCGGATGAAGCGCTACTGGGGTGCCTTCGCGCGCCACGGGGTTCCCGCGGTGGCGGGCCAGACCCCCTGGCCGGCGACCGGCCCCGGCGGCACGGTACTGACCCTGGGTCCCGCGGGGGACAGGCTCGACCCGGAGTTCACCGCCGGACACCAGTGCGC
>NZ_JBSGXB010000421.1:0-5512 GCF_053609185.1 Streptomyces sp. NPDC054956
CCACGAGCCCCCCGGCCCGCCGCGGGGCTCGTGGTGTGGCGGCTCCCCGGGCGTGCCGGGAGCGGAGGCCGGCTGCGCGGGGGCCGGGGTCACGTTCACGCAGCCGGAGACGGCCGAGACCGCACAGGCGACTGTGAGCAGCAGCTTTGTCGTGGTTCGGGTTGGATGCACCCGCGCAACTCTGCTGTGCGAGGACCCCGTTGCGAAAACCCGGAGCCGATATTCACCCCGCACGGGTGACGGCTGCTCGCACGCTGACGGGACTCCCGGTCCGGCGGCCCGTCGGGCTACTCGCCCGTGGAACCGTCGAGGTGCTCCCGCAGCAGATCGGCGTGGCCGTTGTGGCGCGCGTACTCCTCGATCATGTGCGTGTAGACCCAGCGCAGGCTGAACACCTCGCCGCGACGGTGGCTTTCGGGCTGCGAGGTGAGGTCCAGGGAACGGCCCGCCGCGGCCTGCCGGGCCAGCTCCACCTCGGTCTGCCACACCTGCTCGGCCTCGGTCCACGTGGCCTTGTCGCCGAAGTGGAAGTCCCCGTCCGGGTCGTCGTCGGTGCAGAACAGCTCGGGGAGCTCCTCGCCCAGCATGATCTCCCGGAACCAGTAGCGCTCCACCTCCGCCATGTGCCGCACCAGCCCCAGCAGGCTCAGTTCGGACGGCAGCAGAGGGGTAGCGCGCAGTTCCTCGTCCGGAAGTCCCTCGCACTTCCAGGCAAGAGTGGAACGGTGGTAATCGAGCCAGCCGTCGAGCATGTCGCGCTCGTTCGCGGTGGTGGAAGGTTCGGTGCGGTGGGAACCGCTGTTGAGGGTCATGCCCCCATCCTTGTCGAACGCGCCGGTGCCCACCAGCGATTAGGCTGCGCACATCCCACGAGGAACAAACCTGGAGGCTCCCGGTGAAGGTCGGCTGTATCGGACTCGGAGACATCGCGCAGAAGGCGTACCTGCCCGTCCTCGCCACGCGTCCGGGGCTCGAACTGCACTTGCAGACCCGGACCCCGGCCACCCTGGAGCGGGTCGGCGCCCACCACCACGTTCCGGCCGAACGCCTGCACGCGGACCTCGACTCGCTGCTCGCGCAGAAGCTCGACGCGGCCTTCGTGCACGCCCCGACCGCCGTCCACCCCGAGATCGTGGAACGACTGCTGGAGGCGGGCGTGCCGACGTACGTGGACAAGCCGATCGCCTACGAGCTCGCGGACTCGCGGCGGCTGGTCGAACTGGCCGAGGAGCGCGGGGTCTCGCTCGCCGTCGGCTTCAACCGCCGCCACGCGCCCGGCTACGCGCAGTGCGCCGACCACCCGCGCGAGCTGATCGTCATGCAGAAGAACCGGGTCGGACTGCCCGAGGACGTACGGACCTTCGTGCTCGACGACTTCATCCACGTCGTCGACACCCTGCGCTTCCTGCTGCCCGGCGAGGCCGACCACGTCGACGTACGGGCCGTGGTGCGCGAGGGGCTGATGAGCCAGGTGGTGCTCCAGCTGTCGGGCGCCGGCTTCACCGCGCTCGGCATCATGAACCGGCTCTCCGGGTCCACGGAAGAACTCCTGGAGGTCTCCGGACAGGACACCAAGCGCCAGGTCGTCAACCTCGCGGAGATCATCGACCACAAGGGCCAGCCGACGATCCGACGGCGCGGGGACTGGGTGCCGGTCGCCCGCCAGCGCGGCATCGAACAGGTCGTGGACTCCTTCCTGGCGGCCGTGGAGATGGGCCGGACCCTCAGCGCCCGCGACGCGCTGCTCACCCACGAGCTCTGCGAGCGGGTGGTGGAGTCGGCTCTGGAGCAGGCTCTGTGACCGGCCGCCCGAAGCGCACGGCGCGCACGGCGCGCACGCCCGAGACCGCGCAGTAGGCGGCCAGGGCCGCCAGCGCGGCCCCCACCGCCCAGTCCCCGAACCGGACGTACGGGGTCGTGCCCCGGGCGAGCGGCACCTCGTAGACCCGTGCGGTGCTCGCCGACGTGGACAGCGCCGGCCCGGTCCGCCCGCCGGACGGGCCGCGCACCTCGCTGACGCCCGTGAGGGTGGCGTGGACCACGGGACGGCCGGTCTCGGCGGCGCGCAGCGCGGACAACGAGGCGTGCTGGGCCGGCGCCCAGCCGTCCTGGAAGGTGGACGTGGCCGACTGGTCGACCAGCAGGGCGGCCCCGTCGCGGGCGAGCCGGCGGCTCATGTCGGGGAACGCCGACTCGAAGCAGACCATCGGGCCGATGCGGACGCCGGGCCGGCCGGGCAGCTCCATCAGGACCTGGGCGCTGCCCGGCACCCGGTTCTCGGTGGCCGCCTTGCCGACCGAGGTGGCCCAGCCCAGCAGCGCGCGGGCCGGTACGTACTCCCCGAAGGGGACCAGGCGCATCTTGTCGTACCGGTCGCCGGTGGGCCCCTGCGGTCCCACGAGGACCGCCGATTTGCGGATGCCGGGCCGGTCGGCGGCCCGGGCGTCCACATTGACCAGCAGCGGGGCCCCGACCTCGGCCGACAGGGAGGCGAGCCGCCGCGCCAGGTCCGGGCGGGCCGCCAGGTCCTCGCCGACACTGCTCTCGCCCCACACCACCAGGTCCGGGCGCTGCCCCACCAGGGTCCGGGTCAGCCGCTCACCGAGGGCGAACCGCCGTTCCGGGGCGTCGGGGCCGTCCGCGACCAGGCCCGGCTGTACGACGGCCACGCGCAGCCCGCCCGACGGTTCCGGGCGGGGCGCCCACAGCCACACCGCCCCCGTCAGCACCGCGCACCCCGTCATGCCGGCCACCGCGGGCGCCCGCGCACCCGGCACCGCGATCAGCAGCGCCACCGCGCAGTTCACCGCCACCACCAGCAGGCCGACCAGCCAGACCCCGCCCACCGAAGCCAGCCGCAGGGCGGGCGGCACCTGCCACTGACTGGCCCCGAGCAGCCCCCACGGCCCGCCCAGCCCCTGCCAGGACCGGGCCAGCTCCGACAGCAGCCACCCCGCCGGTACGAGCACCAGCGCGGCCGTCGCACGCCCCGGACCCGGGGTCCCGCCGAGCAGTTCCCGCACCAGCAGCGCCCAGGGGATCCAGAGCAGGCCCAGCAGCGCCGCCAGCGCGAAGAGGAACACGTGCAGGCTCGGCAGCAGCCAGTGGTGCACGGCGAAGACGAACCCGGCTCCGCCGAGCCAGCCCTCCAGGGCGGCACGCCGGCCCGTGGGGGCCGACCTCAGCAGCAGCATCCAGGGCACGAGGGCGACGTACGCGAACCACCAGAGCGCGGGGGCGGGGAAGGCCAGGCAGGGCAAGGCTCCCGCGGCGACCGCGGCCGCCGCACGCCACCACCGCTGCGGCTCCGGGACGGTGATCACCATGACGCGCCTCCGCATCCAGTGTGGAACAGCCGTGCGACTCAGGCCGACATGTGGCGCCACTTCTCGTGGACGGTGACGCGGGAGAGCCGCCAGCCCGCGCGCGCGGTACGGGCGAGGGCGAAGGTGTAGCGCCCGGCGGCGACGAAATTGGGCGCGGTGACCGTGCCGTCGAACTCCTCGCCCGCCAGCCGCATCGGATTGAGGAAGTCCGCCCGCACCTCCGCCGTGTCGCCGGGGGAACCGCCCTCGTCCGCCACGCGGATCAGCCGGTTGACGATGAGGTGCTGGCGCACCGGGAACAGCTTCATCGTCTCCTCGAGCCAGCCCGCGACCTCCCCGGCCGGTCCCTCGATCCCGCCGGCCGAGCTGTAGTCGGCCCGCCCGCCCGGCGCGAACAGGGCGCGGTAGGCGGCCCAGTCGCCGTCGTCGACGGCCACCGCGTACCCCGTGACCACCTCGTCGATCGCCAGCCTGTCCATCACGGTCGCAAGGTCCACACGCTGCGTCATCGGGTCAGTGTGAGGGTGGCGGGCGCGGAGGCCAAGGGGCGTGCGGGACCCGGATCCTCCGGTGGCCGGTCAGTGACGGGAATGCGCCTCCCTGGGACGGACCACGACGAGGAACGCGTCGCTGGCGAGGTCCATCACCACCTCGGCCGGTACGCCCTCGCGCATCCGCTGCGCCGCGTACTCCTCGGCCGGCCAACTCCCCCTCGGACTTCCGGCCGGAAACCGCTCCAACACCACTCGACCCATGGGACACCCCCTGTAGCTCGTCTTCAGGCCGCTTCAGGTCTCTCAGGCACAACGACGCGGAGGCCGCTCGGGAACGTTCCCGAACGGCCTCCGATTCACGCGAAGCGGTGAGCGGCGGTGATGCCGGCCCTCATTGGGCGGCGGACTCGCCGGCGTGGGGGCTGAGCACACCCATTCCGATCAGGGCGAACAGCACGATGCCGAGCAGGACCCGGTAGATCACGAAGGGCATGAAGCTCTTGCTGGAGATGAACTTCATGAACCAGGCGATGACCGCGTAGCCGACCACGAAGGCGATGACCGTCGCGAAGATCGTCTGGCCCCAGGCGATGTGGCCGGGCTCCTCGATCACGTCCTTGATCTCGAACAGGCCCGAGGCGAGCACGGCCGGGATGGCGAGGAGGAAGGAGTAGCGGGCCGCCGCCTCACGGGTGAAGCCCAGCAGCAGACCGCCCGACAGCGTCGCACCGGACCGGGAGACGCCCGGGATCAGGGCCATCGCCTGGCAGAGGCCGAAGATCAGACCGTCCTTGACGCCCAGCTCCTTGAGCGTCTTGCGCTCGCGGACGGCGCGGTGCCGGCCGCCCTCCTCGTCGCGCGCGGCCAGCCGGTCCGCGGCGCCCAGCACGATGCCCATCACGATGAGGGTGGTGGCGATCAGCCGCAGATCGCGGAACGGGCCCTCGATCTGGTCCTTGAAGACGAGGCCGAGCACACCGATCGGGATCGAGCCGACGATCACCAGCCAGCCCATCTTGGCGTCCTGCTCGGAGCGCAGCTCCCGGGTGTACAGCGAGCGGAACCAGGTGGAGACGATCCGCGCGATGTCCTTGCGGAAGTAGATCAGCACGGCGGCCTCGGTGCCGATCTGCGTGATCGCCGTGAAGGCCGCGCCCGGGTCCTGCCAGCCGGCGAACGCCGCGGTCAGCCGGAGATGGGCGCTGGAGGAGATCGGGAGGAACTCCGTGAGACCTTGGACGAGACCGAGGATTAGGGATTCGATCCAGCTCATGTCGGGGTGCGCTCGTCCTTGTGATCGTCGGGCAGTTCGGGTCCGATGCTAGGGCCCGTGGGGTGCGGCCGTGACCACAGGGGGGTGTGCGGGCGTCAGTTCGCGGGTCGGCGCGGCCTGTCGGGCGGGCCCGGGCGCGGACTCCCGTACGGACGCGAACCGGTGCCGCTTGCGCCAGGCGACGACCGCGGCCCCCACCGCGGACAGCGCGATGAAGCCGAACGAGGCCAGGAAGGCGGGGGAGGTCGGGGAGGAGGCGCTGGCTCCCGCGACCACGTACGCGGCGGTGTTCGGGACCACGCCGATCGCGGTGGCGAGGAGGAAGGGCAGCCAGCCGCAACGCGACATCGCGGCGGCGTAGTTGGCCACCGCGAAGGGCAGGCCCGGGAAGATCCGGACCGCCAGTATCGAGCGGAAGC
>NZ_JBSGXB010000422.1:0-5435 GCF_053609185.1 Streptomyces sp. NPDC054956
GACCCAGGGGACCCGGGCTGCGCCCGAGCTCCTGGGGCTCCGCCCCAGACCCCGCGCCTCAAACGCCGGCGGGGCTGGATTTACCAGCCGCGGCGCCGCCCCCGAGCCGCCCGCGGAGCGAGTCGCGGTCCGTGGCGTCCGGGGTGACTCTGGGGACATGAAACGGCCGGACAGTTCCCCGGAGCCGCGGGGATGGGGGCCGCGCCCGCCCCAGGGCCCGCCCCCGCACCCGTACCCGACCCCGCCCCCGGCGCGACGGCGCCGCCGGTGGCCGTGGGTCCTGCTCGGCCTGCTCCTGCTGATGCTCGGCGGCTGCGTCGCGCTCTTCGCCGTCTTCGTGGACGAGGTGTCCGAGGAGGCCTCGCGGCCCGCCCGGATCGCGTACGCGGCGACCGGCACGGCCTCGGGCGTGACCGTCACCTATTCGACCTATCGGGGCGGAAACCTGGCCACCAGTCAGGCCGGCGGCCTGACCCTGCCGTGGACGGAGGAGCTCACCACGAAGGGCTTCGTCAAGGGCGGTGCGCTCATCGTCACGCTGGGCGCCGACGGCGGCACCGCCACCTGCTCGGTCCGGGTGGACGATTCCGCGCCCATCACGGCGACGGCCACCGGACCCTTCGCCTCCGCCGTCTGCAAGGGCTTCTAGGCCTCGCAGACCGAACGAGCCCCCCTCGGGTCTCGCCGAGCGTGCCGGACCTCACTCTGGACAGCGAGGGCAACTCGCCGGTAACTTAATCTGAGCAAGCGCTTAGGCATAAGCGGCGGACCGCCGCGACCGAAGGGAGCCGGCCGTGCGCCGTACCGTTTTTGACGAGGACCACGAGGCGTTCCGCGAGACCATCCGCGCCTTCATCGAGGCCGAGGTCGTCCCGGTCTACGACGAGTGGTTCGCGGCCGGCCAGGCTCCTCGCGACTTCTACTACAAGCTCGGCGAGCTGGGCATCTTCGGGATCAACGTCCCCGAGGAGTTCGGCGGCGCGGGCCTGGACACCCACAAGTTCGAGGCCGTCCTCTACGAAGAGACCTCGCGCGCGGGCGTCCAGTTCGGCGGCTCCGGCGTGCACGTGCTGCTCGCCCTCCCGTACATCAAGATGCTCGCCAACGACGAGCAGAAGAAGCGCTACCTCGAGAAGTTCGTCACCGGCGAGGAGATGTGGGCCCTCGCGATGACCGAGCCGGGCACCGGCTCCGACGTCGCGGGCATGAAGACCACCGCCAAGCTCTCCGAGGACGGCACGCACTACGTCCTCAACGGCTCCAAGACCTTCATCACGGGCGGCGTCCACGCCGACCGCGTGATCGTCTGCGCCCGCACCTCCTCCCCGCGCGAGGACGACCGCCGCTTCGGCATCTCCCTCTTCGCCGTGGACACCAAGTCCGAGGGCTACTCCATCGGCCGCAAGCTCGACAAGCTCGGCCTGCGCACCTCCGACACCGCCGAGCTGGCGTTCGTCGACGTGAAGGTCCCGGTCGAGGACCTGCTCGGCGAGGAGAACAAGGGCTTCTACTACCTCGGCGCCAACCTGCCGTCCGAGCGCTGGGGCATCGCCTTCGGCGCCTACGCGCAGGCCAAGGCCGCCGTCCGGTTCGCCCAGCAGTACGTGACCGACCGCACCGTCTTCGGCAAGCCGGTCGCGCACTTCCAGAACACCAAGTTCGAACTGGCCGCCTGCCAGGCCGAGGTGGACGCCGCCGAGGCCGTCGCCGACCGCGCCCTGGAGGCCCTGGACGCCGGTGAGCTCACCGCCGCCGAGGCCGCTTCCGCGAAGCTGTTCTGCACCGAGGTCGCGCACCGCGTCATCGACAAGTGCCTCCAGCTGCACGGCGGCTACGGCTACATGAACGAGTACCCGATCGCCCGCCTGTACGCCGACAACCGCGTGAACCGCATCTACGGCGGCACCAGCGAGGTCATGAAGTCCATCATCGCCAAGTCCATGGGCCTGTAAGTCCGAGATCCGTCACGGCACTTACGCTTCCCCCATGAACGAGGCACTGACGACGCTCCTCGATCTGCTCGACCTCGAGCAGATCGAGGAGAACATCTTCCGCGGTACCAGCCGTTCGGCGCTGGTACCGCGCGTCTTCGGCGGCCAGGTCGCGGCCCAGGCCCTGGTGGCGGCCGGCCGCACCGTGCCCCCGGACCGCACCGCGCACTCGCTGCACTCGTACTTCCTGCGCACCGGTGACGCCGGCGCGCCCATCGTGTACACGGTCGACCGGATCCGCGACGGGCGTTCCTTCACCACGCGCCGGGTCGTCGCCGTCCAGCACGGGCAGCCGATCTTCCACCTCTCCGCGTCCTTCCAGACGTACGAGGAGGGCCTCGACCACCAGGCCGCGATGCCCGAGGCGCCCGATCCCGAGACCCTCCCGACGGCCGCCGAGTCGCTCCCCCTCTACCGCGAGATCTTCCGCGACCCGGGCACGGTCGAGCGGCTGATCGACGCGCGCGGCGCGGTCGACCTGCGGTACGCGACCGTCCCGCCCTGGGGCACCGTCGGCGAACCCGTCGAACCGCGCTCGCAGGTGTGGTTCCGTACCGCCGGCAAGCTCGACAGCGCCGATCCGCTGCTGCACACCTGCCTGGCCACGTACGTCTCCGACATGACCCTGCTCGACTCGGTGCTGCTCGCCCACGGGCGGGGCGGCTGGGCGGTCGGCGACGTGGTCGGCGCCTCGCTGGACCACGCGATGTGGTTCCACCGGCCGTTCCGCGCGGACGAGTGGCTCCTCTACGACCAGGAATCGCCTTCGGCGGCCGCCGGACGGGGCCTGGGCCAGGCCCGGATCTGGACCCAGGACGGCCGGCTGGCCGTGACGGTCATCCAGGAGGGCGTGGTGCGCGTCCCGCGCGCGTAGTACGGCCGTCCGACGTACCGTCACTTCATGTCCAGCAGCGGTGGGAACGAAGACGAAAGCGTCGGGACGGTCGTCGTCGCCGTGGTCACGAACCTCGGCATCGCCGCCGCCAAGGCGGTCGGCGGCATCGTCAGCGGATCGAGCGCGATGCTCTCCGAGGCCGCCCACTCGGTGGCCGACACCGTCACCGAGGTCCTCCTGCTGGCCTCCCTCAAGCGCAGCGCGAAGCCGGCGGACGAGGCGCACCCCCTGGGATACGGGCCCGAGCGGTACATCTGGGCGCTGCTCGCCTCGATCGCCACCTTCGTCGGCGGCGCGGTGTTCGCGGTGTACGACGGCATCCACACGCTGGTCCACGGGGAGGACCCGGGGAACCCGACGCTGTCCTACGTCATCCTCGCCGTCGCCTTCCTGCTGGAGGGCTACTCGCTGCTGGTGGCCTGGCGGCAGGTCAAGGGCGAGGCCGCGCGGATGCGGGCGCCCCTGGGGCTGTACGTGAAGCACACCCCGGACACCGCGGTGAAGGCGGTCCTGCTGGAGAACGTGGCCGCGCTGATCGGCCTGGCGCTGGCGGCCGGCGGCCTGCTGGGCGCGCAGCTCACCGGATCGGGCGCGTACGACGGGGTGGCCTCGCTGCTGATCGGGCTGCTGCTGGTGTGGGTGGCCTGGGAGCTGGGCCGCTCGAACGCGCAGTACCTGATCGGACGGCCGCTGCCGCCCGGGATGCGGGCGGAGGTCCGCGAGGAGCTGCTCTCCGTGCTGCACATCGAGGGCGTACTGGAGCTGACCACGCTGGTGCAGGGGCCGTCGGAGGTGCTGATCGCGGCGAAGGTCGACTTCCACGACCTGGCGTCGGCGCGGCAGGTGGAGGCGGCCTGCGAGGAGGCCGAGGCGCAGCTGCGCGAGCGCTTCCCGGCGATCCGCCGGGTGTACCTGGACCCGACGCCGACGCCGGAGCCCACGGCCGACACCGCTCCCCCTACTCCTGCGGGCGGGCCTTGAGCTTGGCCCATACGGCTTCCAGCGCGGCGATGTCCGCATCGTCGAGCCGGTCGTCGAAGACCTCGGCCAGCGCCTCGCGGCGGGTGGCGTCGGCCTCGGCGAAGGCGCGGCGGCCGGCGTCGGTGAGGGCGACGCGGATCGAGCGGGCGTCCGTCGGGGACGGTATCCGCTCGACGAGGCCGCGGGCCTGGAGCGAGTCGGTGACGCGCGAGACCTGACTGCGGCTGAGCAGGGTCCTGGCCCCCAGCTCGGAGGGGGCGACCGGCTCCGGCTGGGCCTGCAGCCACAGCATGACCTCGAACCAGGACAGCGGCAGGTCGTGGCGGCGGGTGAGGGCCTGGTCCACCCGGGCGGTGAGGGTGGTGCCCGCCCATACGAGGCCGTAGAAGGCGTGGTCGCGGGCGGTGAGACCGCCCAGGGTGAGGTCGTTGTGCGCCATTCGGTCAGGGTACCCGCTTGTGTGCACGCACACACAACGATAATGTGTGTGTGCACGCACGGATGTATCGGGTTGAGCGGACCCCTTCCCGCTCCCGTGCACTCCATTGCGTCAACCGCGTCAACGCGCGGCTTTCCCCGCACCCCGGCACGACACCCCGCACCCAGGAGACCCCCATGACCAGCAAGACCGTCCTCATCACCGGCACCTCCTCCGGCATCGGCCTCGCCGCCGCGGTGGCGGCCGCCGGGGCCGGCTGGCACACCGTCGCCACCATGCGCGACACCGGCCGCGCCGACGCCCTGCTCAAGGCCGCCGAGGAGGCCGGCGTCCGGGACCTCGTACAGGTCAAGCGGCTCGACGTCACCGACGCCGCGTCCGTCGCCGCCTGCGTGGCCGAGGTCGTCGCCGAGCACGGGCGGCTCGACGCGGTGGTCAACAACGCCGGCGCGGGTTCCGTGGGCACCATCGAGCAGCAGGGGATGGAGCCGGTGCGCGCGGCGATGGAGGTGAACTACTTCGGCGTCGTCGCGCTCACCCACGCGGCCCTGCCGCACCTGCGGGCCACCGGTGGCCGGGTCATCACGGTCACCAGCGTCGGCGGGGTCGTCGGCCAGCCCTTCAACGAGGCCTACTGCGCGGCGAAGTTCGCGGTCGAGGGGTTCATGGAGTCGCTCGCGCCGGTCGCCGCGAGCGTCGGGGTGCACGTCACCGTGGTCGAACCGGGTGCCGTGACCAGCGAGTTCGTCGCCAGCCTGGAGCTCGACATCCCGGCGATGATCGCCGAGGCCGGGCCGTACGCGCCGGCGCTGTCCGCGTACGTCGCCCGCACGACGCAGTCCTACTCCAGCTCCGGCGCGCAGACCTCCGAGGAGGCGGCCGCGCCGATCGTCGAGGCGCTGACCGCCGAGCGGCCCGCGTTCCGGGTCCAGACCTCGGACTGGGCCCGCGAGTTCGTCTCCCCGAAGCTCGCGGACCTCGACGGCTCGGCCGTCCAGACGATCACGACCAGCTGGCTCAGCTGACGGCTCCGCCGGCCGGCCCGGGCCCTGCGGGGCATGTCCCCTACCCGTCCTTCCCCCGTTCCCAGGGCTCCGCCCCGACCCGCCCTGGGGCTCCGCCCCAGACC
>NZ_JBSGXB010000423.1:0-5380 GCF_053609185.1 Streptomyces sp. NPDC054956
GACTGGCCCTTGGAGAAGTTCGGGGCGAGATCCGGGTGGGTGTCGTCGACACCCGTGTCGATGACGCCCACCGTGACGTTCCGGCTGCCATCGTTGATCTTGTGAGCCTGGTCGGCCTTGATCGCGCGCAGGTCCCACTGGTTGGACTCCAGGGGTTCCTGCCCCGGCTCGGCCTGCGCCGCCGCCTTGGCGGCGTCCGCGTCGCTCATCCGCTGCGTCGAGCCCTCCTCGGTGGTCTGCACGACCGACAGGGGAGCCGTACGGGTGGCGCCGACCGACACGAACAGGCTGCGCTGACCGCGGAGCTGCTTGGCGAACTCCGGGTTCTGGGAGTGTGCGACGACCACCCCGATCTGCTCATACGCGATCACCACCGTGCCACCGGCTCGCTCGATGGCCTTCTTCGCCTGCTTCACGTTGCCGTGTGCCGTCAGGTTCGCGACGTACGACAGCTTGGGGCCGGAGGTGTCGGGCGTGGCGTTGGCCGCCGAGTCCGCCGTGGCGCCGAGCGGTGCGGCACTGGCCGCCACCGCGGGGAGGAAGGCGAGCGAGGCGGTGAGTGCCAGTCCGACCGGAAGGGCGAGGGCGCGCCGCCGGTGACCGGTTCCCAGATGAGCCATGGGTTCTCCACATCATCGTGAAAAATCCGTGCGGGCGCGGTCGCGCCCGACGGGTTCATGTCAGGTGAACCTAGTGCCGACGTTCGACTTTGCGCCATCAGTTCGAGAAATCAGTTTCCAAAGAAACAACGGGTGTTGAACCGTCCCGATGCGCCGGCCGTGCCGTTGACAGGGGGGATCGGCGCCACCATCCCCCCACGGAGGTTGTTTTGTCCGTCGTCCCCACCGCACCCGCGTCACAAGGAGAGTCCCCCGTGACCACCGAAGCAGCGCCGCCCCCGGGCAGCGCGGGAACGCCGCCGGCGAGCCCCGCGGCCGAAGAGTTCGTACGCGTCCAGCAGAGCGCCGAGTTCGCCGCACTGCGCCGCGCCCACCGGTCCTTCGCCTTCCCGCTCACCGTGGCGTTCATCGCCTGGTACTTGCTCTACGTGCTGCTCTCCAACTACGCGGGCGGCTTCATGGGGACGAAGCTCTTCGGCAACATCAACGTGGCCCTCGTCCTCGGTCTCGCCCAGTTCGCGACGACCTTCCTCATCGCCTGGCTGTACTCGCGCCACGCGGCGACGAAGCTCGACCCGAAGGCCTCGGCCATCAAGGCACGGATGGAGGCGGGCGAATGAGCGCCCCGCTGTACGTGGCGGTCGGCGCGGCGGCCACGGCGGGTACGACCACCGCCGCCGGCGCCTCCGATCACCGCCCGCTGATCATCACCCTGTTCGGGCTGTTCGTCGTCGCCACCCTGGGCATCACCATCTGGGCCGGCCGCCAGACCAAGGACGCCGCCGACTTCTACGCGGGCGGCCGCCAGTTCACCGGTTTCCAGAACGGCCTGGCCATCTCCGGCGACTACATGTCCGCCGCGTCCTTCCTGGGCATCGCCGGAGCCATCGCGCTCTTCGGCTACGACGGCTTCCTCTACTCGATCGGCTTCCTCGTCGCCTGGCTGGTCGCGCTGCTGCTCGTCGCCGAGCCGCTGCGCAACTCCGGCCGCTACACGATGGGCGACGTGCTCGCGTACCGGATGCGCCAGCGGCCCGTTCGGACCGCCGCCGGCACGTCCACCATCGTCGTCTCGATCTTCTACCTGCTCGCCCAGATGGCCGGCGCCGGCGTGCTCGTCTCGCTGCTCCTCGGCATCACCAGCGACCTCGGCAAGGTCGTGATCGTCTCGCTGGTCGGCGTCCTGATGATCCTCTACGTGACCATCGGCGGGATGAAGGGCACCACCTGGGTCCAGATGATCAAGGCCGTCCTGCTCATCGCGGGCACCCTGCTGATCACCTTCCTGGTGCTGGTCAAGTTCAACTTCAACATCTCGGACCTGCTGGGCAAGGCCGCCGACAACAGCGGACAGGGGGTGAAGTTCCTCGAGCCCGGCATGAAGTACGGCAAGGACTCGCTCACGAAGCTGGACTTCATCTCGCTGGGCCTGGCCCTGGTCCTGGGCACCGCCGGCCTGCCGCACATCCTGATCCGCTTCTACACGGTGCCCACCGCGAAGGCCGCCCGCAAGTCGGTGAACTGGGCCATCGGCATCATCGGCTCCTTCTACCTGATGACGATCGTCCTCGGCTTCGGCGCGGCGGCCCTGCTCAAGCGGACCGACATCATCGCCTCGAACAAGGCCGGCACCACCGCGGCCCCGCTGCTCGCCCAGGAGATCGGCGGCGGCGCGGACTCCACCGGCGGCGCGATCCTGCTCGCCGTGATCTCCGCGGTGGCCTTCGCGACCATCCTCGCGGTCGTCGCGGGTCTGACGCTGGCCTCCTCCTCGTCCTTCGCCCACGACATCTACGTGAACGTGATCCGCAAGGGCAAGGCCACCGAGCAGGAGGAGGTCCGGGCGGCCCGCTGGTCGACCGTGGTCATCGGAGCCGTCGCCATCGGCCTCGGCGCCCTGGCCCGCGACCTCAACGTGGCCGGCCTCGTCGCCCTGGCCTTCGCGGTCGCCGCCTCGGCCAACCTGCCGACGATCCTCTACAGCCTCTTCTGGAAGCGCTTCACCACCCAGGGGGCCCTGTGGTCCATCTACGGCGGCCTGGTCTCCTCGGTCGTCCTGGTGCTCTTCTCCCCGGTCGTGTCCGGCAAGCCCACCTCCATGTTCAAGGGCGCCGACTTCTACTGGTTCCCCCTGGAGAACCCCGGCATCATCTCCATCCCGCTCGGCTTCCTGCTCGGCTGGCTGGGAACCGTCCTGTCCAAGGAGAAGGCGGACCCGGAGAAGTTCGCGGAGCTGGAGGTCCGGTCACTGACCGGCAGCGGCGCCCACTGACGCCGCGACCACTGAACTGTGCCCCTTCGGCACACTGCTGCGCCCGAACGAAATGATCCGAACACCGAGCGTGGCCGTGTCGTATTTCCCTACGACACGGCCACGTCGCGTCTCGTTCTTTCGGGCACCCCTACGCGCCAGACGTGTCGCGTAGTCTCGGATATAGCGCGAGCGCTCTACCCATGGCTCCGCAAACCTCTACAAACCGGACAGGGGAGGGGGCCCACAGTGCTTCTCGACACCTACGGCCGCGTGGCCACTGACCTGCGCGTCTCGCTCACCGACCGGTGCAACCTGCGCTGTACGTACTGCATGCCCGAGGAGGGCCTGCAGTGGCTCGGCAAGTCCGATCTGCTCACGGACGACGAGATCGTCCGGCTGATCACCATCGCCGTGACCATGCTCGGCATCGAAGAGGTCCGCTTCACCGGCGGCGAGCCCCTCCTGCGACCCGGCCTCGTCGGGATCGTGGAGCGCTGCGCGGCCCTGGAGCCCCGCCCGAAGATGTCGCTGACCACCAACGGCATCGGCCTCAAGCGCACCGCGCAGGCCCTCAAGGCCGCCGGTCTGGACCGGGTGAACGTTTCTCTGGACACGCTGCGGCCCGAGGTCTTCAAGACCCTCACCCGGCGCGACCGCCACAAGGACGTCATCGAGGGCATGGCCGCCGCCCGCGACGCCGGCCTCACCCCCGTCAAGGTCAACGCCGTGCTCATGCCGGGGCTCAACGACGACGAGGCCCCCGACCTGCTCGCCTGGGCCGTGGAGAACGAGTACGAGCTCCGCTTCATCGAGCAGATGCCGCTCGACGCCCAGCACGGCTGGAAGCGCGACGGCATGATCACCGCCGGGGACATCCTGGAATCCCTGCGCACCCGCTTCACCCTCACCGAGGAAGGCTCCGAGGAGCGCGGCTCCGCCCCGGCCGAGCGCTGGGTCGTGGACGGCGGTCCGGCCACCGTCGGAGTCATCGCCTCGGTCACCCGCCCGTTCTGCGGCGCCTGCGACCGTACGCGCCTGACGGCCGACGGGCAGATCCGTACGTGCCTGTTCGCCACCGAGGAGTCCGACCTGCGCGCGGCCCTGCGCTCGGACGCCCCGGACGAGGAGATCGCCCGCCTGTGGAAGGTGGCGATGTGGGGCAAGAAGGCCGGGTCCGGCCTCGACGACCCGACCTTCCTGCAGCCCGACCGCCCGATGTCGGCGATCGGCGGCTGAACCGTTTTTCCCCGAAGGCTCGGAGCGGCTACTGCCGTTCCGAGCCTTCGGGCTGTACCCAGTCCTCCAGCTTCACGACGTCCTTGAGGAAACCGCGCACGCCCAGGAACTGGGAGAGGTGCTCACGGTGCTCCTCGCACGCCAGCCAGGTCTTGCGGCGCTCGGGGGTGTGCAGCTTGGGGTTGTTCCACGCGAGGACCCAGGCGGCCGCTTCGCGGCAGCCCTTGGCGGAACAGGAGGGCACGTCGTCGCCGGTGGCGGGCGTGCGGGTCGTGTCGAAAGCGTCGTCGAGGGGAGTCACGGCTCAACCCTAAGACGGAAAGGCGACGCCGAGCAGCCACGGGGGGAGCTGCCCGGCGTCGGTCCGTCGCTCCGACGGGGGATGCGGAGCGCGTAGGCAGTATGTCACGCAGGACCCGGTGCGGTGCACTGGAACTTCATGATTGATCTGAGCTTTTCTTGAGGTTTCCGTCGCCCAGTGCGGGACGCACCGGAGCCGGGATGAAATGCGAGGGCAGCGAGGGCGTCGACTCGCGCCCCGCGTTGGCGATGACCACCGCCACGTACGGCAGCAGGGCGCCCGCTACGAGGGTCACGATGGCCACGGGGCGCTGCACGTTCCACAGGACGACCGTCGCGACCACCGACAGGGTCCTGATGACCATCGAGATCACGTACCGGCGCTGGCGCCCGCGCACGTCCTCGTCGAGGCCCATCCGGGCCCCCGTGATCCGGAAGACCTGGGACCCGTTCCGCTTCGTCCGCTGCACAACCCACCACCCGATCGACCGCCGGACACTCCCCGGTCCGGACGCTTCCACCGTACGCCGCCTGCCCGGACGCGGGCAGAGGGGGGTGTCCCCCGAATGGAGCTGTCCGAAATGCGCCGTGGGCCGGACGGGTCGAGACTGGGCCCACATGCGCACAACGCGCCAGGAGGAGGCTCGACATGGGTTGGTTGTGGGCGATCATCGTCGGATTCGTACTGGGTCTCATAGCCCGGGCGATCCTCCCGGGCAAGCAGCACCAGCCCCTGTGGCTGACCACCGTCTTCGGCATCGTCGGCGCGGTGCTCGGCAACGCGGTGGCCACGTGGATCGGCGTCAACGAGACCAAGGGCATCGACTGGATCCGGCACTTGCTGCAGCTTGCCGGAGCCGTCGTCGTCGTCGGTCTCGGTGACCTCGTCTACAACGCGGTCCGGGGCAACAAGCGGCAGATGACCTAGACGAGGCACGAGGCACGGCGAAGGGGCCGGCCCGGACGGTGC
>NZ_JBSGXB010000424.1:0-5378 GCF_053609185.1 Streptomyces sp. NPDC054956
GTCCGGTGTCATCGGGAGCGGCGGCGGCGGGATTGCCAGATCGCGGCCGCGGCCAGGGCGGCCACCGCCGCGATGCCGGCGAGGAGGCCCGCCGACGGGCCGCCGCCGTCCGCCTTGTCCGGGCCCGCGGGGGCGGCGTCCGCGACGGGCTCGCCGCAGCCCTGCTTCGGGTACCCCGAGACCGAGCACAGCAGCGCCGCGCTGTTGTAGCGCAGCGGCTTCGCCACCTCGGCCAGCGCCTCGGCCGCCGTGGCGTCCGGGCCAACCTGCGCGCACGCCGTGCGCGGAGCGTCCTGCGGCGGGGCGTCGCCCTCGGGGGCGTCCGCGGGCGTGCCGAAGTCGACGACCACGGCGATCCGCTTCTTGCCCTCCACCGGAGCGGTGGCGGCGCAGACCGCGGCGAAGTCGGGGGCCGTGCGCGGCGGGGCCGCCTGGTCCGCGGCGTCCTTGCTCACCACGAAGTGGAAGCCCTGCACGGACCCGTCCGCCGGGCGCAGCGAGGAGGGGCCCTGGGTGGCGTACTTCCACTGGCCGCCCGCGCCGTCCCAGAACGACCAGTAGCGGTACGTCGAGGCGAGCGCGGGGGACGCGGCCAGCACGGTGAGGAGCAGGCCGACGGTGAGGGCGAGCGGAGTCAGGCGCCGGCGCATCAGAGCTGGTTCCTCTTCCGGCGGCCGCTCAGCACGATGCCGATGCCCATGCCGGCCGCCGCGCCCGCGCCGACCATCCACCAGACGTTGCTGACGGGCTTGGAGGACTTGGAGGAGTTGTCCGACTTCTCGGAGGACTCCTTCTCCGGCGCCGGGCCCGTCGCGTTCAGGGCCGCCACGAGGTCCGTGCCGCCGAAGGCCTTCGGGTCGGTGCCGGTGGCGTGCGCGGCCAGGATCAGGGTGGCGAGACCGGCCGGGTTGTCCTTGGACCACTCGGCCGAGCCGGTCTTCAGCCACTCCAGCGCGCCGGCCGCCGACTGCTTGTGCCCGGCCGCGGCCAGGGAGATCACCGCGTCGGCGGTGTTGCCGACGTCCGCGGTCGACTGGTCGGCGCCGGGGGTGAGGGCGGTGAGGTGGCCGTCCTTCTTCAGGACCTCCGCCAGGTACCCGGCCCCGCCCTGGGCCGCCGCCACCGGGTCACCGGCGGTCGCCGGGCAGGTGAGCGGGGCCGCGGGGGTGTCCGTGGGGGAAGGGGAGACGACCGGGCCCGTGCCGAGTCCGGCCAGGACGGCGGCGGCCGTCGCGTCGGCGCTGGCGGACAGCTTGCCGCCGACCGGCTGGAACGCGAAGGAGCCCCGGTCGGCGGCCGGCTCGGCCGAGCAGCCCAGCTGGAAGGTGAGCAGGGCCTCGTAAGGGGACTTGCCCCCCTTCGACTTGACCTCGGCCGGCTTCTCACCGGCGGCCTCCAGGGCGCGGATCACGAGGGCGGTCGAGTTGGCGTCCGAACCGCTGTCCATGGCGCCGCCGGGGTTGCTGCTCCAGCCGCCGTCCTGGTTCTGCACGGACTTCAGCCAGCCGACCGTCTTCTTCACCGTGTCGGCGTGGCCGCCGACCGCGGCCAGGGCCTGCACGGCGACCGAGGTGGCGTTGGAGTCGATGAACGAGGAGGCGTCGCAGGGCTTGGCGGCGTCGGGGCGGAAGGCGGCGAAGGAGCCGTCGGCGCACTGCTGGCCGACGAGCCAGTCCACGGCCTTCGCGGCGGGCCGGACCCCGACGGTGTGCTGGGCGAGGAGCGCGAACGACTGGCGCCACACACCGTCGTACTGCGGGTCCTTCTTGCCGAAGAGACCGGAGGGGGCGGGCACCGGCGTGGGCGTGGCGACGTCGGCGAAGGCCGCGGGGGCGGCGGCCACGCAGAGCACGGCGGAGGCGGCGAGCGCGGCGGCGCTGCGGCGGACGTTCATGGCGGGGCGGGTGCCTCTCGTGCTGGGGACCCGGAGGCAGGCAGCACAGCGGAGGCTGGTACCGGGCTCCGGCTCCGTTTACCTCGACGGTGCCGGCCGCCGGGGGACCCGGCGGCACGAGCCGCGCACCTCCGGTACGGGGCAGTCCGGCTCCCCGCCCCGGCGGTGCCGAGGGAGGGTCACGGTTGCGGGTCAGCGCCGGAATTGCACCGGCTTCCCCCCGTACGGAAGTGTGGACGACGCCCATACTCTACCGGCCCGTAGCCGACGTGCCGGGTGGCGCCGCCCGGCCGAGCCCCTTACAGGGCGCGGTAGGAGACCGGGTCGCTGCCGGGGACCGCCTCCGCGCGGCCCTGCTTGACGAGCCTGCGCAGATGGGCTTCCGCTTCGGAGACGGCGATGTTGCGGGAGCCGTACGGGATCTGCTCCCAGGGCCGGTTCCACTCCATCCGCTCGGCCAGCCCCCACGGGGTCAGCGGCTCGGCGAGCAGCTCCCACAGCCCGGTCAGCCGCTCCTCGTGGTGGTCCAGGAGCTCCCGTACGCGGCCGGGGGCGTCGGTGAAGGCGTACTGGTGGGCCGGGAGCACCTCGGCGGGTTCGAGGCGGCCGATGCGTTCGAGGGAGTCGAGGTAGTCGCCGAGGGGGTCGGTGGCCATCTCGGAGGACGGGTCCTCGTAGAGGCCGATGTGCGGGGAGATCCCGGGCAGCAGGTGGTCCCCGGAGAAGAGGCGGCCGTTGCCGGGCAGGTTCGCCGGGTGCTCCTCCTCCAGGTGCAGGCAGACGTGGCCCGGGGTGTGCCCCGGGGTCCAGATGGCCCGCAGCTTGCGGCCGGCCAGCGGCAGCAGCTCGCCGGGGACGATCTCCCGGTCGGGGACGGCGGCCCGCAGCCCGGGCAGGGTGCGCATGCGGCCGCTCGCGCGGGCGGCGCGCAGCGGGGCGATGTGCTCCTCGGGGGCTCCGGCGGTGGCCAGCTTCTCGCTCATGTAGTCGAACCAGACACCGGGTTCGGAGGCGCGGGTGCGCACGACGACCTCGGTGTCGGCGGCGTGCATGGCGATCCAGGCGCCGGAGGCCTCGCGGACCTTGCCGGACAGGCCGTGGTGGTCGGGGTGGTGGTGGGTGATGACCACGCCGTGGACGTCCGCGATCGCCAGGGAGAGGGCGCCGAGGCCGGCGACGAGGGTGTCCCAGGACTCGGGGTCGTCCCAGCCGGTGTCGATCAGGACCGGCCCGCGGTCGGTGTCGAGGACGTGGACGAGGGTGTGGCCGAGCGGGTTGTCGGGGATGGGCACCTTGATGCCCCACACGCCGCCGCCGTGGTCGGTGACGTGGGGCGCGTCCGCCTGTGTCGCGTCTCCCTGTGTCCTGTCCTCTGTGTCCTCTGTGTCCTCTGGCATGAAGGGCTCCACTCTCACGAGGCCGTGCTCACAAGAACCTGTTGCAATAGTCGCCCAAGTCGACCACCTCCGGGCCTTTCTGACTAGTCGTTGGATCTTTGGTGTGTCGAAGGAGGCGGTTCGGTCAGGGCCGTGGACTCCTAGAACTAGAACTGGTATCAGTTCTGGAACGCCAAGCCGCAGGAGGCATCAGCCATGACCGAGCTCGTGGAACACGGACAACTGCTCATCGGCGGGGAGTGGACCGATCCGCTGGGCTCCGAGACGATCAAAGTCGTCTCGCCCCACACCGAGCAGGTCATCGGCAGCGTCCCGCACGCCTCGAAGGCGGACGTGGACCGGGCCGTGGCCGTGGCCCGTAAGGCCTTCGACGAAGGCCCGTGGCCGCGCACCTCGCTCGAGGAGCGGATCGCCGTCGTCACCCGGATCAAGGACGCGATAGCCGTCCGCCACGAGGAGATCGCCGCCTCGATCAGCTCCCAGAACGGGTCCCCGTACTCCTGGAGCATCCTCGCCCAGGCGCTCGGCCCGATGATGGTCTACGACGCCGCGATCACCGTCGCCCGTGCGTACCCCTACGAGGAGTACCGCCAGGGCGTGCTCGGCAACATCCTCGTCCGGCGCGAGGCGGTCGGCGTCGTCGCCGCCGTCATCCCGTGGAACGTCCCGCAGTTCGTCGCCGCCGCCAAGCTGGCGCCCGCGCTGCTGACCGGATGCACGGTCATCCTCAAGCCGTCCCCGGAGGCGGTCCTCGACTCCTACATCCTCGCCGACATCGCCCGCGAGGCCGGGCTGCCCGAGGGCGTGCTGTCGATCCTGCCCGCCGACCGCGAGGTCAGCGAGTACCTGGTCGGACACCCCGGAGTCGACAAGGTCGCCTTCACCGGCTCCGTCGGCGCCGGCCGGCGGGTCATGGAGGTCGCCTCCAAGAACCTCACCCGCGTCACCCTCGAACTCGGCGGCAAGTCCGCCGCCGTCGTCCTCCCGGACGCCGACCTGGACACCGCCATCGCCGGCATCGTCCCCGCTGCCTGGATGAACAACGGCCAGGCCTGCGTGGCCCAGACCCGCGTCCTCGCCCCGCGCAGCCGCTACGCGGAGATCGCCGAGGCGCTCGCCGCCGCGGCCGGGGCGCTGGTCGTCGGCGACCCGATGGACCCCGCGACGCAGCTCGGCCCGCTGGTGGCCAAGCGGCAGCAGCAGCGCTCGCTCGACTTCATCCGCATCGGCCAGGAGGAGGGCGCCAAGGTCCTCGCCGGCGGCGGCCGTCCGGCGGGCCTGGACCAGGGCTGGTACGTGGAGCCGACCCTCTTCGGGGACGTCGACAACTCGATGCGGATCGCCCGCGAGGAGATCTTCGGCCCGGTCGTCTGCCTGATCCCGTACGGGGACGAGGCGGAGGCCCTGCGGATCGCCAACGACTCGGAGTTCGGGCTGAGCGGCAGCGTCTGGACCGGGGACGTCGAGCACGGCATCGACTTCGCGCGGCAGGTGCGCACCGGCACCTTCAACGTGAACACCTTCAGCCTGGACATGCTGGGCCCGTTCGGCGGCTACAAGAACAGCGGCGTCGGCCGCGAGTTCGGCCCCGAGGGGCTGAGCGAGTACCTGGAGCACAAGATGATCCACCTGCCGGCCGGTTACGAACCCCCCGCGGCCGGTGAGTGATGGGTGACCGGTGGCACGTCGAAGTGGACCGAGGGGTCTGCATCGGCTCGGGGATGTGCGTGAACCACGCCCCGGACGGCTTCGCCCTCGACTCGGCACGCCAGTCCCACCCGCGAGCGGCGGAGACGGACGCCAACGAGCCGGTCCTGACGGCGGCGGAAGGCTGCCCCGTCGAGGCCATCATGATCACGATGCTGGGCAGCGGCGAGGCGGTGTTCCCGCCGGAGGAGTGAGGGGGCTGGGCTGCGGGGTGACCCGGGCTGCGAGCGGGGTGGTGGCTGCGGCGGCTGGTCGGGGGCGGGGTTGGGGGTTGGCGGGGCCCACGCACTCGGTGACTTCGACAGTGACCGGGGGGCGTCCCGGGAGTCCAGTGTCCTTCCGCGCCGGGCCGGGGGGGGGGGGGGGCGGGCGGCGAGGGG
>NZ_JBSGXB010000425.1:0-5359 GCF_053609185.1 Streptomyces sp. NPDC054956
ACCCCAGACTGTGGGCATGTCCATTCACCAGAACCTGCTCGGGGGCCCCGCCCCCACCCACCTCCCCGACGAGCCCGGCCGCGAGGCCATCGCCGCCGGCACCCCCGCCGCCGAGGTGGCCGCCGCGCACCCGACCTCCTCGCTCGCCTGGGCCGTCCTCGCCGACGAGGCGTTCGCCGCCGGCCGCACGGTCGAGTCGTACGCGTACGCCCGTACGGGCTACCACCGCGGCCTCGACGCGCTGCGCCGCGCCGGCTGGAAGGGCCACGGCCCGGTGCCGTGGGAGCACGAGCCGAACCGCGGCTTCCTGCGCGCCCTGAACGCCCTGGCCCGCGCGGCCGGCGCGATCGACGAGAAGGAGGAGTACGAGCGCTGCTCGACCTTCCTGCGCGACTCCTCGGAGACCGCGGCGGACGTCCTCGGCGCCTGACGTCGTACGGCCGGTACCGGGCGGGCTCCCCGAGGGGGCCCGCCCGGTCGCGGAATGTGACGTGCAGCACTCACTATTGAAGCGCTGCGGCACGCCGGTCTTATGATGCGGACAGGGGACCGGAGCTCCACTCACCTCACCGGAAGGAGCGGACCGCTACCCGGAAGCACGTATCGAGGAGACAGCGATGTCGCACGCCCTTGATGCCTCCGGAGACGGCGGTTCGGACACCCCGAACCTCGACTTCGCCGGCACGACCCCCTACGAGGACTACGTCCAGGCGGACGTCCTCACCCACCTCCAGCACCTGCGCTCGGACGACCCGGGCGAGATGGTCTTCCTGGTCACCACCCAGGTCATGGAGCTGTGGTTCACGGTCATCGTCCACGAGTGGGAGACCGCTGCTCAGGCGCTCCGCGAGGACGAGCTCCCCGTCGCGATGGATGCGCTGAAACGATCCCTCCGCGAGCTGGAGGCCCTCAACGCCTCCTGGCGCCCCCTCGCCCAGCTGACCCCGGGCCAGTTCAACGCGTACCGCGCCGCCCTCGGCGAGGGCTCCGGCTTCCAGTCGGCGATGTACCGCCGGATGGAGTTCCTGCTCGGCGAGAAGTCCTCCTCCATGCTGGTCCCGCACCGCGGCGCGCCGCGCGTCCACGCGGAGCTGGAGAAGGCCCTGCACGAGCCCAGCCTCTACGACGAGGTCCTGAGCCTCCTGGCCCGCCGCGGCCTGGCCGTCCCGCAGTCGGTCCTCGACCGCGACCTGACCCAGCGCTACGAGCCTTCGCCCGAGGTCGAGGCCGTCTGGACCTCCCTGTACGCGACCCCGGACGCCCACCTGGACCTGCACCGGCTCGGCGAGGTCCTCACGGACGTCGCCGAACTGGTCTGGCGCTGGCGCAACGACCACCTGGTCGCCACCCGCCGCGCGATGGGCGCCAAGACGGGCACCGGCGGTTCGGCGGGCGTGACCTGGCTGGAGAAGCGGGCCACGAAGAACGTCTTCCCGGAGCTCTGGACGGCGCGCAGCCATGTCTGACACCTCGGCCGGGCAGGGCCCGGACCTGGCCGGGCGGGCCGCCGAGCTCGACGCCGCCGACGGCCTCGGCAAGCTCCGCGAGCGCTTCACCCTCCCCGAGGGCGTCGTCTACCTCGACGGCAACAGCCTCGGCGCCCTCCCGGCAGGAGTCGCCGAGCGCCTCGCGGAGGTCGTCACCCAGCAGTGGGGCACGCAGCTCATCCGTTCCTGGACCGAGGGCGAAGCCAACTGGTGGAACGCCCCCGAGCGCATCGGCGACCGGATAGCCCCCCTGATCGGCGCGGCCGCCGGCCAGGTGGTCGTCGGCGACTCCACCAGCGTCAACCTCTTCAAGGCGCTGGTCGGCGCCGCCCGTCTCGCGGCGCCCGGCCGCGGCGAGATGATCGTGGACGCCGCCACCTTCCCCACCGACGGCTACATCGCCGAGTCGGCGGCCCGTATGACGGGCCTGCGGGTCGTACCGGTGGACCCGGCGCGTGCGGCGGAGGCGATGACGGCCGACACCGCCGTCGTCCTCCTCAACCACGCCGACTACCGCACCGGCCGGCTGCACGACCTCCCCGGTCTGACCGCCGCCGCCCACGCGGCGGGCGCGGTCATCGTCTGGGACCTGTGCCACACGGCCGGCGCCCTGCCCGTCGACCTCGACGCGCACGGCGTGGACCTCGCGGTCGGATGCTCGTACAAGTACCTCAACGGCGGCCCCGGTGCCCCCGCGTACCTGTACATCGCCGCCCGGCACCAGGCCGCGTTCGACTCCCCGCTGCCGGGCTGGAACGGCCACGCGGAGCCCTTCGCGATGACCCCGTCCTACGAGGCCGCGCCCGGCGTGGTCCGGGGCCGGGTCGGGACCCCGGACATCCTCTCCATGCTCGCCCTGGAGGCCGCCCTCGACGCCTGGGACGGGGTCGCGGTCGAGGACGTCCGCGCCAAGTCGCTCGCGCTGACCGACTTCTTCCTCGAGTGCGTGGCGGCGTACGTACCCGAGGGTGTGGTCGAACTGGTCACCCCCACCGAGCACGATCGGCGCGCCAGCCAGGTCTCCCTCCGTACGGAGAACGCGGCCGAGGTCATGCGCGAGCTCATCTCCCGGGGTGTGATCGGGGACTTCAGGGCCCCCGACGTCCTGCGCTTCGGCTTCACCCCGCTGTACGTCGGTTTCGCCGACGCGGAGCGTGCGGCCCGCACGTTGGGTCACATTTTCGGGTGACCTGGTAGCAACGGGTAGCGAAACGTCACATCAGGGCGCGGGCGGGGCTACGGCTCCGCCCGCGTCCGTATCCGCCCGGCCCGCCACGGAAGGGCCCGTTCCAGCCTGATACGGTCCCGCTCTGCCGGGTACACCGGAACATCAGTCCCCCCTGTCCCACGCGTTACCGGAGGTTGAGCCGATGACGGACCCCGCAGTCGAACGGGACGCCGCCGAGGCAGCCTCGGCCTTCTCTCACCCGCCGGTCGCCCCCGACGCCACGGCGGTCTACGGGGAACACCCCGACCAGCTCGTCGACTTCTACGCCCCGCGCGGCGAAGGCGCGGACGGTCCGGCCCGTTCCGCCCCGCTGGTGGTCGTCCTGCACGGCGGCGCCTGGCGCGCCCCGTACGACAGGCAGCACATCACCCCCTTCGCGGACTTCCTGGCCCGCCGGGGCTTCGCCGTCGCCAACGTCGAGTACCGGCGCGGCAGTTCGCTGCCCCACCAGGACGCCACGGGCCCGATCGCGGGGCGCTGGCCCGAGACCTTCGACGACGTGGCCGCCGCGATGGACGCCCTGCCCGCCCTGGCCGCGGCCGCCCTGCCGCAGGCCGACCCCCGGCGCACGGTCCTGACCGGCCACTCCGCGGGCGGCCACCTCGCGCTGTGGGCAGCGGCCCGGCACGTCCTCCCGCCCGATGCCCCGGCCGGCTGGCGGCTGGCCGTCCCGCCGCTGCTGCGCGGAGTGGTGGCGCTGGCCCCCATCGCGGACTTCACGGTGGCGGAGGAGCTCGGCGTCTGCGGGGGAGCCTCGGCGCAACTGCTCGGCGGAGAGGTCCCGTTCGGCGAACGCCGCCCGTACGCCGACCCGGCCGCGCTGCTCCCGACGGGCATCGCGACGGCGGTGGTCCAGGGGCGCAGCGACATCGTGGTCCCGGAGGCGGTCTCCGAGGCGTACGTGGCGGCGGCCGCGCAGGCGGGGGAGACGGTGGGCCTGACCCTGCTGGACGGGGTCGGCCACTTCCCCCTCATCGACCCGGCGGCGGACGCGTGCGCGGTGGTCTCGGAGGAGATCGCCCAACTCGCCTGGTAGCAACCGGCGGGTTAGGCCGTAGGCCTGAAGGCGCAGGCCGGCCCGGTTATCGGGTCGGGCGCGTTGGTAGGGAGAGGGCATGCCCTTTCTCCGTACACCTGGCCCGAAGCTCTACTACGAGGTCGTCGGGGAGGGCGAACCCCTCGTCCTCGTCCACGGTTCCTGGAACGACCACACCTCCTGGCAGCCCGCGATCGACGCGGACTTCCGCGCCTCGTTCCGGGTACTGACGTACGACCGCCGCGGCCACGGGCGGAGCGAGGCCGGCACGGGGCCGGGCACGCGCAGGCAGGACGAGGACGATCTGGCGGCCCTGATCGAACAACTCGGCCCGGCACCCGCGCACGTGGCCGGCAACTCCTTCGGCGCCGCCACCGCGCTGGGTCTCGCGGCGCGCCGGCCGGAGCTCTTCCGCAGCATCACGGCGCACGAACCGCCGCTCCTCGCGATCGTGGCCGACGACACGGCCGCGCTGGAGGGGATGGCGGCGGCGGGGGCGTCGGTCGAGGCCGTGCTCGACCTCTTGAGGAAGGGCGAACACGAGCAGGGCGCGCGGCTGTTCGTGGAGACGGTCGCCATGGGGCCCGGGATGTGGGACCGGCTTCCCGAGCAGGCGCGCGTGACGTTCGTGCACAACGCCCCGACCTTCCTGGACGAACAGTCGGACCCGGACTGGGCGAAGCTGGACCTGGAGGGGCTCGCCCGGTGCGAGGCACCGGTTCTGCTGAGCGGCGGTACGCAGAGCCCGCCGTGGCTGTCGGTCATCCTCGACCACCTGGCCGCGGCCCTGCCCCGGGCCCGGCGCCAGACGCTCGAAGGCGCGGGCCACATCCCGCACGTCACTCATCCGCGGGAGTACGTGGAGGCCGTCACCCGCTTCATCCGGCAGGCCTGAGGCGGGCCCGACACCGGCCCGAGGCGGGCCCGAGGCCGGGGAGCGCGCGGTGATCCGGCGCGCTCCCCGAGGCGGTCCGGGGACTCAGTCCCACTGCTGGTCGGCCAGGGACGTGACCGGCGCGGGCTTGCCGATGACCGCCAGGGCGATGAAGAAGCCGATCTGCCCGATCGCGATGGTGAGGGTGGCGAGGGCCTTGTCGTCGTAGTGCTTGGCGACCTCCGCGTACAGCTCGTCGCAGACGCGCTCCTTGCCGGGGGGCGCGGGCTGGAAGGTGGCCTCCACCAGGGCGAGCGCGGCGCGCTCGGCCTCGGTGAAGCAGAGGGCGTCCGCCCAGGAGGAGACGGCGGTGATGCGCTCCTCGGTCACCCCGGCCTTGCGGAGGAAACCGGTGTTCAGGACGGTCAGATAGGTGTTGCCGACGATCTGCCCGGCGCGCAGGTGAACGAGGCTCATGGTGGTCCGCGGAACCGAACGGTTGCCGGTGGCCCGGAAGAGCGCGGCACTGACATCGGCCAGCTCGGGCACGAAGTCGCCCGGGTTGGGCATCCGGGAGATGGAGGCGGGGGCGGAGGGGGAGGGGGCGGAGGGGGAGGGTGGCGGGGACTGTGCGCTGGCTGTCTTCGACATTTTCGCTGTGCCTGACCGTGTCTAGTGACTCCAAACAAGCCTGCCCGCACAAGGCTCTTAAAGAAAAGTAAAAGACAACTACT
>NZ_JBSGXB010000426.1:0-5329 GCF_053609185.1 Streptomyces sp. NPDC054956
GCCCTGCCCCTGATCCGGAGCCCGGTCCGGCGGAGGCGCCGGGTGCTCCGGCCGGGGTGCCGGGCACCTCCGCCGGACCGGGCTCCGGTACCAGCCGCAGGAGTTCGCCCTCCGCTCCCAGGACACGGTCGCAGCAGCGCGCGACATCGGCGGTGTCCGGCTTGGCGCCGGTCTCGATCTTGCTCAGGTAGCCCTTGCTGTAATGGGTCGCGCGGGCGAGGTCGGCCAGCGACAGGCCGCGCTGCACGCGCAGCCGTCTCAGCTGGGCGGGAAAGGGCGCCACGACGGCGTCCGTGGAACCGTTCGGTGTGTGCCGGCGGCCGGCGGAGCGTCCGCGGTCCGGATCCCCCAAGACATCCCCCATGGCAATGCGCGCCCAGGCTGTGAGAGGCAGATGCCCAGGCTAGCGGTCTCGGGGAGGCGGGGTGAGCGGCCATTCGTGCGGTGTGGCGTGAAACAGGGGTGTTCCGGAGCCGTCGAGCGGCCGGCTCCGGAACACCCTTGCGAACGGACCGCCGGCTACGGACGGTTGAGGGTGATCGAGTTGATCGGACCGAGGTCGGCGTAGACGCCGGTGCCCTGGCGGATGGGGTTGCCGCAGTTGGCGCCGTTGTAGCCGGTGCACAGGCTCGCGGTGGCGCCGCCGTACTGGTTGTTGAGCACCCAGTGGTTGCCGAACTGGTTGCTGAGGTTGTGCGCCCCGTAGCTGTAGAAGATCTGACTGGGCTTCACCGCGGGATTCTGGTTCTGCGGGTAGATGCAGACCGCCCCGTCCGGGCATCCGGCCCACGTGTCGGCCGGCTGCGCACCGGCCGTGCCGCTCAGTGCCAGGACGGCGGCCGTGGCGGTGGCGAACGCGGCGGCGCCGCGGATCATCTTGCGCATGATGTCCCCTTGTGGGTCTTGCTGCGTGCTGACGCCTTCAGCCTGTCCCCGGCGGACCCGGGGGTCGACGGGTTTCCCGTCGCCCGTCGGCCGCCCGGCCGGGAAACCCTCCGTGACCAGCGGGATCGTCACGAGAGGGGCAACGGCCGCGGCGGCTCCTTCGGCCCAGCGCGGGTGAGACCTTCGGGCGAACGCGCTGCGCGCCGCGCGGGGCGGGCGCAGCCGGGGTGATAGCCCGAGGGGACCAACACACCCCGGAGGTGCGGCCGCACATGACCAGGCGACGCGTGATGCGGCCGGTACGCCGCCGGACTGATCGGACCGGTACCCACGTGTCCCCGGTCCTGTGGACCGCGGCCGCCCACGCCTGGCGGCTGCTGGTCGTCGGCGCGGCGGCGTACGCGGTCTTCGCGGTCCTCGGACGGTTCCACGAGATCGCCCTGGCCCTCTTCCTGGGCCTGGTGGCGGCCGCGATGCTGCGGCCGCCCGCCGACCTCCTGGCCCGGGTGCTGCCCCGGGGTCTGGCCGTGGCCTGCGCGCTGCTCCTCAGCGCGGCCCTGGTGCTGGGGGCCCTCGCACTGGTCGGCGAGGCCGTGGCGGGGGAGTGGCCCACGCTGGTCCGGGAGTTCAGGGACGGGCTGGACAGGATCCAGGACTGGCTGGCCGGCCCGCCGTTCCGGCTGGACTCCCACGTGCTCAAGGACCTCCAGTCCCGGATCGGCACCTACCTCTCCAGCCACCGCTCCACCCTGTTGAGCACGGCGCTCAGCGGTGCCGGACGGGTCGTGTCGGTGCTCACGGTGGTCGCCCTCGGGCTGTTCTGCTCCGTCTTCTTCATCCACTCGGGCGACCGGCAGTGGAACTGGTTCTGCGGGCAGCTCCCGCGGGGCGCGCGGGAGCCGGTGTCGGTGGCCGGGAGCGCGGCGTGGCGGACCTTCACCGGCTACACCCACGGCATCGTGCTCGTCGCCGCGACCAACGCGATCCTGGTGTGCATCGCCCTGTTCGCGCTCGGTGTTCCGCTGGCGGTCCCGCTCGCGCTGCTGGAGTTCCTCGCCGCGTTCGTCCCGCTCATCGGCTCCCCGGTGGCCCTCGGAGTGGCCGCGGTGGTCGCGCTGGCCACCAAGGGACCGCTGGTGGCGGCCCTGGTGGTCGCCCTCATCGTGGTCATCGGCCAGATCGAAGGGCATCTGCTGCACCCCCTGGTGATGAGCTGGGCGGTCCGGCTGCACCCCATGGTGGTGGCCCTGTCCGTGGTGGCGGGCGCCATCGCGGCCGGGATCGTCGGCGCGGTGGTGGCGGTCCCGCTGGTCTCGGTGGCCTGGTCCGTCCGCCAGTCCCTGCGCGCCGCCCGCACGGGCTGACGTACCGGCCGTACGGGCCGGCGTACCGTCGCGCTGCGGGCCGCCGTACCGCCGCCACGGGCTGACGCATCGCCGCTCGGGGCCGGGGCGAGGGCCCGGCCCCCGCCGCGTCACGCGAGCGGGTCCACGACGACCTCCGCGTGGTCGGCGACGGCGACGAGCAGCACGCGGGTGCCCGGCTCCAGGGCCCGCCACCGGTGTTCGACCCCGCCGGTGAGGTAGAGGGTGTCGCCCCGGCCCAGGTGGTGGGTGCGCCCGTCGGCCTCGACCTCGGCCGCACCGTCGGCCACGTACATCAACTCGTCGTTGCGGTGCCGGAACGCGCGCTCCGCGTCGTGGTCGCCGGTGAACTCGAGCGCGTGCATCTGGTGGTGGCCGCGTACGAGCGGACGGACCCGGGCCGCCGGATCGAGGCCGGGATCGGCGTCGGCCCGCACGATGTCCACGCGGCGCGGGGTCTGCCCGGCGGCCAGCAGCTGCACGGCCGTGGTCTCCAGGGCGTCCGCGACGCGTTGCAGCGAACGCATGCTGGGGCGGGCGCGGTCGTTCTCGATCTGGCTGAGGAAGGGCGACGACAACCCACTGCGGGCGGCCACTTCGGCCAGGGTGAGGTCGAGTGCCCTGCGCCGCCTGCGGATGCCCGCGCCGATCTGCGGCTCGGGCGGTTCGTCTGCCACGTCGCTCCTCGCTGCTCGCTTCTTGTGGTCGCTGCGTGTGCTCGCTGCCTCGGTCGGGCCTCGTGACGATCATCTTCTCCCACCCGGCCGCGGGCTTCGCACGCCCTTCACAGTGCCGCAACACTACGGCGCTAGCTTCTAATCCAGTTGGTCTCATCAAAGAAAGTTTGACGGGAGAGCGTCACTTCATGTCCCAAGCTGTTCAGACCCCGGTCGACCAGAACGCCCGCCGCCGGCGCGGTACCGGCCTCATCGCCCTCGACCCCGCCGCCTCGGAGGGCGGGTACACCCTGTTCGCCCCGCTCACCGGCACCGGCGAGGTGTACCTGATCGACATCCGCGGTCAGGTCGTGCACCAGTGGCAGCTGCCCTACCGCCCCGGACGGCACGCCCGGATCCTCGCCGACGGCAACCTCGCCTACAGCGGCGTACTGCCCGGCGAGGAAGCCCTCTTCCCGATGTGGCACAAGTACCGGGGCGGAATCATGCTGGAGGCCGCTCCGGACGGCACCGTCCTGCGCGAGCACCGCGACCCGCTCCAGCACCACGACGCCCACCACCTCGGCGGCGGCCGCGTCCTCTACACCGCGCTCGAACCGCTGCGGGGCGCGGACGCGGCGGCCGTGCGCGGGGGCGTGCCCGGCTCCGAGCCGGACGGCACCGTATGGGCCGACACGATCAAGGAGGTGGACGCCGACGGCACCGTGCGCTGGTCGTGGCGCGCGGCCGAGCACCTCGACCGGGACGAGTACGCGCTGCACCCCGACTACTCGCGCGAACACTGGCCCCTGATCAACAGCGTGGTACCGCTCGCCGACGGGAACGTCCTCGCCAGCCTGCGCAGCGTCTCGGCCGTGGTCGTCATCAGCCGGGAGACCGGCGAGATCCTGTGGCGCTCCGAGCCCGGGGTGGTCTCCCAGCAGCACGCGCCCACCGAACTGGCCGACGGCAAGGTGCTGGTGTTCGACAACGGAGTCTTCCGCCCCGGTTCGGACGTCCCCTATTCCCGCGTCATCGAGATCGAGCGGACCTCCGGCAAGGTCGTGTGGGAGTACCACGACCCGGCCAAGGAGGCCTTCTTCGCCCCCTTCATGGGCAGTGCCCAGCGCCTCGCGGGCGGCAACACCCTCGTCACGGACTCGCCCTCGGGCCGGCTCTTCGAGGTGACGCCCGAGGGCTACCTGTGCTGGGAGTACGTGGTCCCGTACTTCGGCGCCTACCGCGAGGCCGAGGTGCGCGGCCTGTTCCCGTCCGAGCCCAACGCCGTCTTCCGCGCCTACCGTTACACCGCCGAAGAGCTGCCGTGGCTGAGCGCCGGGGCCGCGAGATGAACGCCCCCGACACCGGGCGGGCGCCGGTCCCGCCCGCCCAAGCCGTCCCACCTGTCGCTCCGGTAGCTCCGGTGGACGAGTGGCTCCCGCTGCGCCGGCTGGCCCCGCTGTCCGCGCAGCACGTGCTCGCCATGGTCGCCGCGCCCGTGTCCACGACCTTCCTCACCGGCCAGGCCCTCGGACTCACCGCCGCCGCCACGGCCTCCCTGCTCAGCGCCACCCTCGTGCTGTGCGGCGCCGGCACCCTGCTCCAGTCCCTCGGGCTGTCGCGGTTCGGGGCGAAGCTCCCCTTCGTCATGCTGCCCGGCGGGGCGGCCACCGCCCTCTTCCTCCAGATCGCCAAGGACCACGGCCCCGCGACCGCTACCGGGTCGGTGCTCCTCGCCGCGGCGCTGCTCCTCGCCGTACTGCCCTTCTACGCCAAGGTCGTCCGGCTCTTCCCGCCCCTGGTCATGGGGACCACCGTGCTGCTCATCGGCATCGCCATGATCCGGGTCGCCGCCCAGCTGGTCACCGGCCGGCCCGGGAGCCCCGGTTACGCCGCTCCGTCGGCGGTGGTCCTGGCGGGCGCGACCATCGGCTGCACGGTGCTGTTCCTCCTGCTGCTGCGCGGAATCTGGCGGCAGACGGCGGTACTGCTCGGCATGGGCGCGGGCACCCTGATCGCGCTCGCGACCGGCCTGGGCCACTTCGCGCCCGTGGGCGGGGCCGGCCCGACCCTGGCCCTGCCGCACCTCCTCCCGTACGGGACACCGCGGTTCGACCTGCTCGCCGCGCTGCCCCTGCTCGTCTTCAGCCTCACCACGCTCGCGGAGATCACCGGACAGACCGTGCTCAACAGCGAGACGGTGGGTCGGGCGAGCGCCCCCGGGCGCGACGTGCCCCGGGTGGCGCGGGCGGACGCGCTCGTCTCGCTGTTCGGCGCGCTCTCCGGCACCTCGTTGATGGTGACGAGCGCCGAGAACATCGGCATCGGCCGCCTCACCGGGGTCCGCAGCCGCTACGTGACCGCCGGCGCGGGCGTGCTCCTGATCGTCGTGGGGCTGCTGGCCCCCGTCTCCCGGCTCCTCTC
>NZ_JBSGXB010000427.1:0-5228 GCF_053609185.1 Streptomyces sp. NPDC054956
CCGACCCGGCGGCGGCCTCGGCCCGGCAGCTGGCCTCGCTGCTCGCCCGGGCGACCCCTCTGTCCCCCGAGGACCGCGAGGACCTGCGCCTGCTGGTCGGACTGGCCCCGGCCGGGCTCGACTGGCTCCCCGGGGAGATCCCCGTACGGGAGACCAAGGCGCTGGTCCTGGCCGCCCTGCTCGCCGGGCCCGCCACCCGCGACGCCGTACTGCCGCGGCTCGCCGGGCGGCTGACCACCGCCACCGACGTGCTGCGGCTCCTCGCCGCGCTGTCCGGCCAGGACGCGGAGCTGCCCCCGCCGTCCGGGTTCCGCTCCCCCTCCCGGCCGCTGCGCCGCGAACTGCTGGGCGTGCTCGACGCCTTGCCCACCGCCTACCTCGTCGAGGACCTGCTGCGGCATCCGACCGCCTGGAAGCGGGCCGCCGAGACCCTGCACCCCTTCGAGCGGCACGCCCGCCACCCCCGGGCCGCCCTGGCCTTCGCCGTGCTGCGGGACACCAACCTGTCCGGCGCCCTGGGCGCGGCCCTGCGGGAGACCGCCGCCGCGCATCCGGAGGCCGTGCGCGTGGACGGCGACCGCCTCCGGCCCGTGACCTGGGCCGGGCGCGTGGAGCGGGCCCTGGCGGAGGGAGACCCCGGCGTCGCCGCGGCGGTTGCCGCGGAGCGTCCGGGTGAACTCGTGCGCCGCCTGGACCACCTGCTGCGCCTGCACTCCGGCGAGGTCCTGGTCCCGGAGCTGGCGAAGGGGCTGGCCCGCGGGCTCCCCTCCGTCGGCGCGGGCCCGCTGCTGTCGGCGCTCGGAGCGCTGCGGGTGCGCGCCGGGGACCGGACCGGCTCGCGCCGCGTGTTCTTCCCCAAGGGGCAGGTCGCCCACGCGCGGTCCGTGACGGAGGACCGCCCGCCGCTGCCCGCGCCGCTCGCCCGCGCGGCCACGGCCCTGCTGGAGGCGGAGGTGCTGCGCCGGTTCGCCCGGGCCGAGGAGGACCCGTACGAACTGGCCGTCCTGGACTCCGGGCTCGCGGAGCTGCCCGTGCCCTTCGGGGAGCGGTCCTCCGCCAGGTCGCTGGTCGCGGTGCCCCGGGGCAGCGGCCTGGCGCTGCCCGCGGGCGAGGTGCTGCGGCTGTTCCTGCACTGGACGGAGCCCGCCGGCCGGGTGACCGACCTGGACCTGTCGGTGGCCTTCTTCGACGCCGACTGGAAGTTCACCGGCGTGTGCGACTACACGGACCTCGTGCACGGGAAGGGCCGGGCCGCCGTGCACTCCGGCGACCTCACCTCGGCGCCGGCGCCGGAGGGGGCCACCGAATACGTGGACCTGGACCTGGCGAAGCTCGCCCGGCAGGGGGACGCGTACGCCGTCGCACTGGTCTTCAGCTTCAACAACGTGCCGTTCGAGGAGATGGACGACGCCTTCGCCGGGTTCATGGCCCTGCCGGCGGACGGCCCGCGCGACTCCTCGTACGATCCGCGCACGGTCCGCCAGCGCTTCGACCTGAGCGGCACCTCGCGGGTCTGCATGCCGATGGTCGTGGACCTGGCCGCGCGGCGGGCGCTGTGGACGGACGTCCACCTGCCCCCGACGGGCGGCTTCCAGAGCGTCGCCTCGCACGGGGACCGGCTCGCGGCCGTGGCCTCGGACGTGTGGGAGCACTTCGGCTCCGGGTCCCGTACGACCCTGTGGGACCTCGCGGTGTGGCGGGCGGCGGCCCGCACCCGGGAGGTCGCCGTCCTGCGGCGGGCTCCGCTGCCCGGACACCTCGACGAGCTGTGGCTGTACCGGGCCGGGGCCGGCGAGGAACCCGCCGCCTTCGCCGCTCGGATCTCCGCCCTGGAGCCGCCCGAGGAGCGCCGGCCCCGTACGGACGCCGACGCGGAGGCCGCCGAACTGGCCGCCGGGAAGCGCGCGTTCCTGGCGCTGACCTCGGCGACCGTGGCCCCGGAGGGTGGTTCGGGTACGGCCTACCGGCTCTTCCCCGCGGGCGCCGAAGTACCCGGGACCTTCGCCCGGGTGAGCGCCGGCGAGCTCGTGGCCGAGCTGGGCTGAGAGGGCATCGGGCGCCGGGTGTCGGCGCGGGCCGATATCCTCTGTGACCATGCTCGCCGACCGTACGACCGCAGAGACGATGTGGCCGACCGCGTACCCACAGGGGTACGCGGTCGTCGACGTGGAGACCACCGGGCTCGCTCGCGACGACCGGATAATCTCCGCCGCCGTCTACCGGCTCGACGCTCAGGGCAACGTCGAGGACCACTGGTACACGCTGGTCAACCCCCAGCGGGATCCGGGACCGGTGTGGATCCACGGCCTGACCAGCGACATGCTCCAGGACGCGCCGCTCTTCAAGGACGTCGCCGAGGAGTTCGCGGACCGGCTCGCCGACCGGGTGCTCGTCGCGCACAACGCGATCTTCGACTGGCAGATGATCGCCCGCGAGTACGCCCGGGCCGCCGCGACCGCGCCGGTCCGCCAGCGGCTGTGCACCATCGCCCTGTCGAAGGAACTGAACCTCCCGCTGCCCAACCACAAGCTGGAGTCGCTCGCCGCGCACTTCGGCGTGGTCCAGCAGCGCGCCCACCACGCGCTCGACGACGCCCGCGTCCTCGCCGAGGCCTTCCGTCCGTCCCTGCACGCGGCCGCGCGGGACAACGTACGGCTGCCCCTGCTGGAGTGCCGGCCGCTGACGGAGTGGTCGGACTCCCCCGCCACTCCGCGCGTCGGGTACCAGGCTTCGTACGGCGCGAGCTCGAGCTGGCGGCCCTCGCGCAAGCGGCCGCCGTGCCCGTACCCGAACCCGGGTCGGTACGCGGACGGCGAGCCGCTCAAGCAGGGCATGCGGATCGCGTTCTCCGGCGACACCTCGGTGGACCGGGAGCTGCTGGAGGACCGAGCGGTCGAGGCGGGCCTGCACGTCGCCACGAGCGTGTCGCGGCTCACGAGCCTGCTCGTGACGAACGATCCGGACTCGGCGACCTCCAAGACGGTCAAGGCGAAGTCCTTCGGCACCCCGGTCGTCGACGAGGCCGCCTTCACCCAGCTTCTGCGCGACGTGGCCCCGGCTCAGGACTGATCCGGGGGGGGCGGGCCGCGGTCCGGGGCGGGAGGGCGCGCATTGGGCCGGCCGGGTGCAGGCGCGGCGACTCACCCCGGTGGATCTTGTTCCGGTGCGCCGCCCTGCGCAGCATGCGGCCCATGGCACGTTGCGAAGTCTGCGGAAACGATTACGGCATGTCCTTCGAGGTGCACGCGCAGGGCGCCGTGCACGTCTTCGACTGCTTCTCCTGCGCCATCCACCGCATGGCGCCCATCTGTGAGCACTGCCGGGTCCAGATCATCGGCCAGGGCGTCGAGGTGGAGGGGCAGTGGTTCTGCGGCGGGCACTGCGCCCGCGCCGAAGGGAAGGTGGGCATCACCGACCGCGTCTGACCACGCCCCACCTCCTCACACCCTGCCTCCTCACGCCCTGCCTCCTCACGTCCCGCCTCCTCACACCCCCCTTCCCCGACCCCGGACGGCCACCCGGCCGCCGGGGTCCTCGCCGCTGGGGGTACCGTCGTGGGCGTGTACCGCTTTGTACTGACCCGGCAGTGGGTGTGCCTCACCCTCATCGGCCTCGTCCTCATCCCCGCGATGATCAGGCTGGGGTTCTGGCAGTTCCACCGCCATGAGCACCGGGTCGCACAGAACGAGCTGATCGCGGCCAACCTGGGCGCGAAGCCGGTCCCGATGACCGAGGTCTCCTCCCCCGGGCACGTCGTCCCGCGCTCCGACTACTGGCGTGCCGTGACCGCCACCGGCACCTACGACCCCGCGCACGAGGTCGTCGTACGGATGCGCACCTCGAACGACGACCGGGTCGGCTTCCAGGTCGTGACCCCGCTGGTGCAGGCCGACGGCCGGGTCGTACTCGTCAACCGCGGCTGGGTGGCGGGCGGCGACGACCCGCGCGGCTACCCGCCGGTGCCGGCCCCGCCCACGGGCGAGGTCACCGTGACCGGGCGGCTGAAGGCCGACGAGACCAGCGGCGGCAGCGGCATCAAGGACCGCAGGGGCCTGCCGGACCGCCAGGTGATGCTGATCAACAGCGCGCAGCAGGCGGAGTACCTGGGCAAGCCCGTCCTCGGCGGCTACCTGGAACTGACCTCCCCAGTACCGGCCGACGGCAAGCCCGAGGTGGTCGCCGAGCCCGACCACGACTCGATCGGGCCGCACATGGCGTACGCCGTGCAGTGGTGGCTGTTCACCTTCGCGGTGCCGGTGGGCTGGATCGTCCTCGTACGGCGCGAGAAGCGCGACCGCGAGGCGGCCGCCGCGGCGGAGGCCGCCGCCGAGCGGGAGTCGGTGGCCACCGCGTAGCGTGTCGGGCATGGATCTTGGACTGAAGGACCGTGTCTACGTCGTCACCGGCGCCACCAGGGGCCTCGGCTACGCCTCCGCCCGGGAACTGACCGCCGACGGCGCGAAGGTGGTGCTGACCGGCCGGGACGCGGAGCGCGCCGGGGCCGCGGCGGCGGCCCTGGGACCGAACGCGGTCGGCGTGGCCGCCGACAACTCCGACCCGCAGACGCCCGCCCGCCTCATCCAGGCCGCCCGGGAGCGCTTCGGCCGCTTCGACGGCGTCCTCGTCAGCGTGGGCGGCCCGACGCCGGGTCTGGCCGCCGACAACACCGACGAGCAGTGGGCCACGGCCTTCGAGTCGGTCTTCCTCGGCGCGGTCCGCCTCGCGCGGGCGGCCGCGGCCGAGCTCTCCGAGGGCGGGGTCATCGGCTTCGTCCTGTCGGGATCGGTCCACGAGCCCATCCAGGGCCTCACCATCTCCAACGGCCTGCGCCCGGGCCTGGCCGGCTTCGCCAAGTCCCTCTCGGTGGATCTGGGCCCGCGCGGCATCCGCGTGGTCGGGCTGCTCCCCGCCCGCATCGACACCGACCGGGTCCGCGAGCTCGACGCCCTGTCCGGGGACGCGGTCGCCGCCCGGACCCGCAACGAGTCCGCGATCCCGCTGCGGCGCTACGGCACCCCGGAGGAGTTCGGCCGCGCGGCGGCGTTCCTCCTCTCCCCGGCGGCCTCGTACCTGACCGGGGTCATGCTCCCGGTGGACGGCGGCTCCCGCCACGGCTTCTGACGGAGGACGGGGCCCAGGGGAGGGCCGGGGCGCCCCGGCCCTCAGGCGGCGCGGGTCAGGCAGGCTCGGGAAGAGTCGGCCTAGGTCACCCGCTGCGCCCGGCGGGG
>NZ_JBSGXB010000428.1:0-5225 GCF_053609185.1 Streptomyces sp. NPDC054956
GGTGACGACGAGGCCGTCCTCGCGCAGGTGCTGGAGGGCAGCCCGGATGGTCTGCCGGTTGACCTGGTAGCGGGCGGCCAGGCTGCGCTCGGAGGGCAGCTTGGCTCCGGGGGTGAGGGCGGTGCGGTCGAGCTCGTGCCGCAACGCTGCGGCGATCCGCTGGTACTTGGGCATGGCGGCCTGGCCGCCACCCCGCGAAGGGGAGGGCATGGCTTCTCCTCTGACGGGAGGTCAAGGACTGCGCGGTCTGCCCGACCAACGTAGCATTGGTCTATACCTTTAGGTGAGAGGGGTACCGGCAACCGGACCGGATTGGCCGGAACCTTCTCCCCCGCTTGGCCGGCCTACCCCCGCAAGGGGTTGGGGAGCGGCAGGTAGCGGGCGTCCGCACCGTCCGCCCTGGTCCAGCGCAGCAGCAGGTTGGTCTTGGCCGGGAGGGTCGGGGCGGCCAGCAGTGCCTCGATCTCGGGCAGCCCGTGGACCTCGTCGAAGCGCCGGAACTCCGCCCGGGCCGCCGGCCACAGGGCTCCGGCCGCCTCCGGGTGGCTCTGCGCGAGCGCACCCGCCACCTCGGTCAGGTGGTTGACCACCAGGCAGTAGACGAGGCGCTGCCAGGCGGCTCCGCGCTCCACGTCCGGCAGGAGTTTGACGCCTTCCGCGTCCCGGAAGAGCGCCTGCGCGGGCATGCCCGCGGCGTCGACGGCGACCAGGGTGTTCTGGAGGTGGGCCTCCAGGACGATGCCGTGCCGGGCGAACAGGTGGAGCACCGGCGGCACCACCTCGCGCAGGTACGCCCGCCACCACCCGACCGGGTCGGCGGTGGCCTCGAGCGGGCTGCCCGGGTAGCCCTCCGCGATCGCGGCCGCCAGCAGGGGCGTGACCCCCGGCTCCGCGTGCGCCCGCAGGCCGTCGCGGACCAGTACGGCGAGCTCCTCGAAGGCGAAGGCGGCCGTACGGTACCCGCGGTCGGGCAGCCAGGCCGCGTGCGATCCGGACCGGCGCAGGTCCGCGAAGCCGGCCTCGACCGCGGCGTCGGTGCGGCGCAGCACCAGCAGGTCGTGCCGCCACAGCCGGCGCACGTCGTTGGTGATCCGCACGTCGAGGCTGAACTTCACGAACAAGTCACCACCGGACGGGCCGGCGCCGGGAGCGGCCCCGTCCGGCAGTCCCCCGTCCGCCGGCCCGGTGTCCCCGGCGCCGCCGGGCACGTACAGGGTCCGGATCGAGGCCGTCGGCCAGACCGGCAGCCGTCCGGTCCCCAGCCGCAGCAACCGCCCGTCCGCGAAGGCCTCGCGCACCGCGGGCCGGCCCGCGACCAGATCGAGCTGCCAGGGGTGCGCGGGCAGCAGCCGGTAGCCGGCGGGCGGGAGCGGACCGCCGGCCGCCCGCGCGAGGGAGTCGATCGCGGCGGCCGCCGCGGGCCCGCCCTCCTCCACCACCTGGTCCTCGCGCAGCCCCAGGAAGACCAGCGGGAACCGGGCGTGCGCCTCGGGGGCGTACGGCAGCCAGCCCGCGGCCGGGGCTCCGCCCCGGGCCTTGGGGGCCGGGTGGTGCGGATGCCCCATCACCAGGGCCTGCTCGGAGCGGACGTACGCGTCGGATGGCGGCTGGGCCGCCGCCCGGGCGGTCAGCAGCGCGGCGACGGTCTCGCGGCTGTCGGCGATCTCCACCGGCAGCTCGTCGTTGGACACTCCGGTGTACTGGAGCAGTTCGTCGGCGACCAGTTTGACCAGCTCGGTGTGGCCGAGCGGGTGCCAGCCCTGCGCGGTGCCCAGTTCGGGGCGCACCGGCCGGCGTCCGCCCCTCACCCGCAGCAGCCGCCCACTGCCGAGCAGCCGGTGCGTGCTCCACCCGTCCGCGGCGGCGGGTCCGTCCGCCGCGGAGGACCCGGGCCCGGCGGGCTCGGCCGCCTCTCTGAGCAGGCAGTTCAACAACGGTGCGGCCGCAAGGGCATCGGCTGCGGCGCTGCGGGCAGCGTTGTCGTCGGCAGTGTCGGCGGCGTTGAGGTCCACGGATTCCATTCGGTAAAACCGGTGCGCCGGAGGTGCGCGGGGCGTACCAACGGCCGTGATCTTCAGTATCCGCGATGATGAAGTGATCATCACGTCATCCGAGAGGATCAGGGCCCTGGACCCCAGCATGCACCTCCCCGCCACCCCGGCCGAAGAGGCCGTGGCCGCCGGGCTGGCCCGCGCGGCGCAGCCGGCCGGCGCCCGGCCCGGGCTCGGCGCCGCGTACCGCGCCGCGCTCCCCGGCGCGCGCGCCGCCGTACTGACCCGGTTGTGGCGGGCGCTCGCCTGCGAACCGCTGCCGTGGATCGCGCACCGGGAACGGGGCCCGGGCGGTCTCGTGCTGCGCCTCGCCTCGGGTGCCCGGCTGGAGGGCCCCGCGGCGGACCCGTACACGACGGACCCGTACGTCACCGAACTGCTGCTCGACGGCCGCCCCTACCGGGGGGCCGCCCGGCTGGTGGCGGCGCTCGGGGTGCCGCACGGGGAGGAGTTCGCCGCCGAGCTCGACGACAGCACTGCCTCCCTCGCCCTGTCGAGGGCCGGGCAGCCGGCCGGGCCCGACACCGAGCCGCTGAGCACCTGGGAGTGGGAGCAACGGGTGGTCGACGGGCATCCGTACCACCCCAACTGCCGCTCCCGGCCGGGGTTCACCGTCGCGGAGCAGCTGGCGTACGCGCCCGAGCACCGGCCCCGGGTGACGCTCGGGCTGGCCGCCGTACGGGCCGAGGAGTGCCTGGTCGCCGGGGACTGGCCGGAGGCCTGGCGGGAGGCCGGGCGGATCCTCGTACCGGTCCATCCGTGGCAGGCCGAGCACGTGTTCAAGCAGGGGGGACCGGCCGCGCAGGAGATCCTGCCGGGTCCGGCCGCGCACCCGCTGATGGCCCTGCGCACCCTGGCCCCCGCCGACGGCGGGCCGCACGTGAAGACCGCGCTCAGCACCCGGCTCACCTCCTCGGTGCGGGACATCTCCGCCTACTCCGTCGAGACGGCCGCCGCGGTCTCCGCCTTCGCGCAGAGCCTGTCCGAGCGGCTCGACGGCCGTCTGCACATCACCCGCACCCTGGGCGCCGTCACCGCGCACACCCCGGACCTGGCCGCCGTGCTCCGCGAGCCCCCCGAGACGTACGCGGACACCGGCGCGGGCGAGCGCGTACTGCCGGTCGCCGCGCTGGCCCTCACCCCGTACGCGCGCTCCGACCCCTGGCGGGCCGGATTCGCCCGCCTCGCGCTGTCCGTGTGCCTGCGGGTGCTGGACCTCGGGGTGGCCCTGGAGGCCCACGGCCAGAACCTCCTGGTCGTGCTGGCCGCCGACGGCACGCCGCTGCGCCTGGTCTACCGCGATCTCGCCGACATCCGGATCAGCCCGGCCCGGCTCGCCCGCCACGGACTGCCGGTGCCCCCGCTGACGGGCCGGCTGATCACCGACGACGTGACCGCCCTGCGGCGCAAGCTGTTCGGGGCCCTGGTGGCCGGGGCGCTGGGCTCCACGGCCGGTTCGGCCGCCGCGCTCGCGCGGGACCTCGCGGCGGCGGCGCCGGGCCTGGAGGCCACGGCCGACACCGGGGCACTGCTGGGCGGGCCGCTGCCCACGAAGGCACTGACCCTGATGCGGCTGAGCCCCGGGATCCCGGGCGATCAGTGGGCCGAGCTGGAGAATCCGCTGGCGGGGGGCTGATTCGGGGACGGCGTCGGGCTACTGTCCAGGGGCATGGGATCGACTTCGCACCTCAACACCGTCCGGTCGTCCTACGACGCCGTCGCCGCCGATTACGCCCGGCTGCTGGCCGGGGAACTGGGGCGCAGGCCACTGGACCGGGCCATGCTGGCCGCCTTCGCGGAGTGCGTGCGCGGTGAGGAGCCGTACGGCGGGCGGGCCGTCGCCGACCTGGGCTGCGGACCCGGCCGGGTGACGGCGCACCTCGACGGTCTGGGGGTACGGGCCTTCGGCGTCGACCTGTCCCCGGCGATGGTGGCGGTGGCCCGCCGGACGTATCCGGGGCTGCGGTTCGAGGTCGGTTCGATGGGCGCCCTGGACATGGCGGACGGGGTCCTGGGCGGGGTCCTGGCCTGGTACTCCACCGTCCATACGCCGCCTTCCGAACTCGCACCGGTCTTCGCCGAGTTCGCGCGGGTGCTGGCACCGGGCGGTTACCTGCTGATCGCGTTCAAGGCGGGCGACGAGAAGAGGCGGCTGGAACACGCCTACGGGCATCCGGTCGAGCTCGACGTGTACTGGACCCCGCCCGAGCTCATCGCCGATCTGCTGGCCGGGGCCGGTCTCACCGAGACGGCCCGGCTGGTCCGGGAACCGGATCCCGACGAGAAGTCCCCGCAGGGCTTCCTGCTGGCCCGCAAGAGCGCCTGACGCCGGCCGCCGGCGCGCCCCGGTATGGGCCGTTCGGGGGGCAACTCGGCCCCCGTGGGCCCGCCTTCGCCCCGAACGGGCAAGGCGGTGGCAGGAAGGAGGGATGAGCCTCCACCGCCGCCAGGTCCTCGCGGCCGGCGCCGCCGGCGCACTCGCCTCCCTCGGCGCGGCGGGCGGGCGTGCCGGGAACCCGGACTTCGGGGCGCTGGCCCGCGCTCTCGACGGCCGGCTGGTGACGCCGGAGGACCCGGACTACGCCGAGGCCCGGCGGCTGTTCCAGCCCCGCTACGACACGGTCCGGCCCGGCGCGGTGGCCTATCCCGCGCACCCGGGGGACGTGGCCGTCTGCCTGGACTTCGCCCGCCGCTCGGCCGTCCCCGTGGTCCCGCGCGGCGGCGGCCACGGCTACGCGGGCTGGTCCACGCGCGAGGCCGGGCTCGTCGTCGACGCGGGGGCCATGGCCCAGGTGTCCGTCTCCGGGACCGACCTGCGGATCGGCGCGGGCGCCCGGATCGGCGACGTGAACGCCGCCCTCGCCGCACGGGGCCTGGCCGTGCCGGCCGGGCTGTGCCCCTCCGTCGGGATCGCCGGGCTCACCCTCGGCGGCGGGCTGGGCCCGGCCTCCCGGTCCTACGGCGCCACCGCCGACCAGCTCACCGGCGCGACCGTCGTGACCCCCGACGGGAGCGTCCGCGAGGTCGACGCCGAGCGCGACCCCGCACTGTTCTGGGCCCTGCGGGGCGGCGGGGGCGGCAATTTCGGCGTGGTCACCGGCTTCCGGTTCCGCGCCCACCCGGTCGCCGACTGCGCGTTCGCCGAGCTCCACGGGCCCCCCGACGACTCCGCCG
>NZ_JBSGXB010000429.1:0-5127 GCF_053609185.1 Streptomyces sp. NPDC054956
ACCTTGCTGCCGGCGCCGAGCGCGACCTCCAGTCCGGCGGGCCCGGCCCACAGTCTGGGGGCCGGTCCGAGGGCGGCGAGGAGCAGCGCGGCGGGATCGTCGGAGCCGGGCCGTGCGGCGACGGCGGCCGCCGAGGCGGTCCCGGCGAACACCTCGGCCGGCTCGGGCTCCTCCCCGCGCACCCACTTGCGCGCCCAGGCCCCGAGCCCGCGCCGGGCCCCGCGCCGGGGCTCGCCGGTGCGCCCCTCGGCCGGGCCCGCGGCGAGGCCGTCCGGTGCGCCGGCGCTGTCCCAGCCGGCCTCGCCGAAGTGCTCGACGCCGGGTGCGCCGGGCGGGTACGCGGAGTCCCGGCCGCCGGAGTGCTGTTCCGCTCCGGGAGCGCCCGGTCCGGGGACGGCGGCCCGGCCGTCGCCGGAGGTGTCGTACCCGGGAGCGGGGGCGCCGTACGCGCCGGTTCCGTGCGAGCCGGTGCCGTGCGGGCCCGGACCGTACGAGCCCGTCGCGGCCGCGGGGTCGCCGGCGTCGGGCGCGCCCCAGGAGGCCCGGTGGTGGTCGGCGTCGGGGACGCCGTCCCGGCCGGCTCCGGGCAGGGCGAGGGCGAGGTGGCCCTCCAGGTCGGGGGTGACCGGCAGGGGGGAGGGCTGAGCTCCGACGGCGAGCCGCAGGGTCGACTCGCCGACCCGCAGCAGTGCTCCCGGTGCCAGCGCCACCCGGTCCGGGCCGACCGTCGCGCCGTCGAGGGTGGTGCCGTTCGTCGAGCCGAGGTCGGCCACCGCCACCCGCCCGTCCGGGAGCACGGTGACGGTGCAGTGCAGGCGGGAGACGTCGGGATCGTCCAGCGGAACGTCCGCGTCGGCGGAGCGGCCGATCCGGATCGCCCCGGGGTGCAGCAGGTGCACCCCGCCCGCGTCCGGTCCGGCGACGACGTGCAGCTGCGGTCCGTCCCCGGTCTCGGCGTCCGCCAGTACGTGCGGGCCGGGCACGTTCAGCGAGAGGACCGCCCCGTCCACCAGCGGCGGCTCGCCGAGCACGCTCCGCCCGGGGTCGAGCCGCTCCGTACCGGCGTACAGCACGACCGTGCCCCCGGTGTCGGGGCCGCCGACGGTCGCCGCGAGTCCGGAGGCCACCGCGGCCAGCGCGGTGCCCACGGGCGCGGTGACGAGTACGTCGCAACTCGCGGGCCCGGAGCCGGAGCTCGCGGCGGAGCCCGCGGCGGAGGAGGTCGTGGAGGCGGCCAGGTGGCCGCTGCGCGACCCCGAGCCGAGAACGGTCAGCCGGATCTGCATCGCCGTCAGCGGTCCCTTCTGCGCGGTGCGCGGTGTATGCGCCCGGCAGGGATCCACGGGACATGCCATGCGTGCCCGTCCGCCCCCACCCGGCACGGACGCGTCGTCCGGTCAGGTCTGCCCGGAAGGCGGGGCTCCCGTCCCGGCCGTTCCGTACGGGTGCATCCTCGCACCTGTCGTACACAACACGCCCGCCGCCCACCAACAAGTGATCTTGATCGGTCGTGGAGCGGTACCGGACCTGCAATCGGGCCGGTCGGATAAGGACAACAGGGCGACGAAAATCGCCCCTGGCATACACCGCAAATCTCACCCTTCGTACATATGTACGGCAACCAACCTTCCGTGCCCGGCGTCTTCCCTCAGGACACCCCCTAGAGTGGGCCGGAAAACCCATCACCCAATCGACTGCAGAAACCAACAGCAGGGAGCGCGTGACGTGCGGCCAGTCGGCAGCAAGTACCTGCTCGAGGAGCCGCTCGGGCGCGGCGCCACGGGCACCGTCTGGCGCGCGCGCCAGAGGGAGGCCGCCGGAGCGGAGGCGGCAGTGGCCGGCCACCCCGGCGAGACCGTGGCCATCAAGGTCCTCAAGGAGGAGCTGGCCCAGGACGCGGACATCGTCATGCGCTTCCTCCGCGAGCGCTCGGTGCTGCTGCGCCTGACCCACCCCAACATCGTCCGCACCCGCGACCTCGTCGTGGAGGGCGATCTGCTCGCGCTCGTCATGGACCTCATCGACGGTCCTGACCTGCACAAGTACATCCGCGCGAACGGCCCCTTCACCCCGGTCGCCGCGAGCCTGCTGACCGCCCAGATCGCGGACGCGCTCGCCGCCAGCCACGCCGACGGCGTCGTCCACCGCGACCTGAAGCCCGCCAACGTCCTGCTCGACGAGCGCGACGGCCAGATGAAGCCGATGCTGACCGACTTCGGCATCGCGCGCCTGGCCGACTCCCCGGGCCTGACGCGCACGCACGAGTTCGTCGGCACCCCCGCCTACGTGGCCCCCGAGTCCGCCGAGGGCCGCCCGCAGACCTCGGCCGTCGACATCTACGGCGCCGGCATCCTGCTCTACGAACTCCTCACCGGCCGCCCGCCCTTCGGCGGCGGCAGCGCCCTGGAGGTCCTGCACCGCCACCTCAGCGAGGAGCCGCAGCGCCCGGCGAACGTGCCCGAGCCGCTGTGGACGGTCATCGAGCGCTGCCTGCGCAAGGAGCCGTACGAGCGCCCGAGCGCCGAGAGCCTGGCGCGCGGCCTGCGCGTCGTGGCCTCCGGCATCGGCGTGCACTCCACGGCCGCCGAGGTCGAGGCCGCGCTCGGCGTCGGCGCGCTGCTCGCGCCCGACCCCTCGCCCGCGCCGGTCCCCGAGACCCCGGGCTCCTCGGACGCCACGCAGGTGCTGCCCGGTGGCGGCGGGGCCTCCCCGATGGGCGCCTACGACCCGAGCGCCATGACCAGCGTGTTGCCGCCGGTCGGCGCGGCCGACGCCACCTCCGTACTGCCGAGCACCGGCGGTCCGGGCGGTCCGGGCGCGGACCCGACCTCCGTGATGCCGCCCGTGCAGCGGCCGGACCAGCCGCACCCGTGGCAGTCGCAGATGCAGGCGGCCCGCGACCGCAACGAGCAGACGCAGATGCAGTACCTCGACCCGAGCGAGGACCCGCTGCGCCGCCGTCCGCAGCGGCAGGCGCCCCCGCCGCCGCAGCAGCAGCCGCCCCAGTACCGGCCGCAGCAGCCTTCCCAGCAGCAGCCGTACCGGCAGCCCCCGCCGCAGCAGCAGTACCAGCAGCCCCAGCAGTACCCGCAGCAGCAGTACGCGCCCGCGCCCCCGCCGCAGCACTACCAGCCGCAGCAGCACCACCCCCAGCAGTACCAGCAGCCGCAGGGCGGGCAGCCCCAGTACCGCCAGCCCCAGCCGCCGCCCCAGCAGCAGCCCCCGCAGGGTCCGCCGCCGCGGCAGCCCGTCGACCGGGAGCCGCGCGAGCCGCGCCGCCGCAGCGCGAACCCGGTGAGGATCCCGGGTCTGGGCTGCCTCAAGGGCTGCCTGGTCATGATCCTTCTGTTCTTCGTCGCGGGCTGGATGATCTGGGAGTTCAGCGGACTCCAGGAGTGGGTCGGCACCGGCAAGGGCTGGTTCGACCAGGTGTGGACCTGGGGTTCGGACGCCGTCGACTGGATCAGCACGATCGGCGACGCCACCGGAAGCGGAACCTGAGGCGGCGCGCATCCCTGAGCCGGCGCCCCCGTCGGACGCTGCTACAGGGCTCGAATGGGGCCCTGTAGCGCTGACTTCGTGGATTTGTCGACTTCTGGGACGTGATTTCGCCCGCAGAAGTGAAGGTCGCCGCGATCCGTGGACTACAACCCCCACCCGGCCGCGTAGCTTTGGCACGTACGCCAGCCGCTGAGGGAGCAGTCGTGGCACGGAAGATCGGCAGCCGGTACACCGCGCACCAGATCCTTGGGCGCGGCAGCGCGGGCACGGTATGGCTGGGCGAGGGGCCGGACGGCCCCGTCGCCGTCAAACTGCTGCGCGAGGACCTCGCGTCCGACCAGGAGCTCGTCGGACGGTTCGTCCAGGAGCGCAGCGCGCTCCTCGGCCTGGAGCACCCGCACGTCGTCTGCGTCCGCGACCTCGTCGTGGACGGCAACGACCTCGCCCTCGTCATGGACCTCGTCCGGGGTACGGACCTGCGCACGCGCCTCGACCGCGAGCGGCGGCTCGCCCCCGAGGCGGCCGTCGCGATCGTCGCGGACGTCGCGGACGCGCTGGCCGCCGCGCACGCGGCCGGGGTCGTCCACCGGGACGTCAAGCCGGAGAACGTCCTGCTCGACATGCAGGGCCCGCTCGGGCCGGGCGGCGCGCACCCCGCGCTGCTCACCGACTTCGGCGTGGCCAAGCTCATCGACTCGCCGCGGCGGGCCACCGGCGGGCGCGTGTCGGCCCCCACCACCCGGATCATCGGGACCCCGGACTACCTGGCGCCGGAGATCGTGGAGGGGCTGCCGCCGCGCGCGGCGGTGGACATCTACGCGCTGGCCACCGTCCTGTACGAGCTGCTGGCCGGCTTCACGCCCTTCGGCGGCGGGCACCCCGGGGCGGTCCTGCGCCGGCACGTGACCGAGACGGTCGTCCCGCTGCCCGGGATCCCCGACGAGCTGTGGCAGCTGATGGTCCAGTGCCTGGCCAAGGCCCCCGCCTCGCGGCTGCGCGCCTCGGAGCTCTCCCTGCGCCTGCGCGACCTGCTGCCGCTGCTGGCCGGCATGCCGCCGCTGGACGTGGACGAGCCGGACGAGCCCGAGCCGGACCGCTCGCCGGAGCCGGAGACCGCCTCGGACCCGGTACGGCGGCGGGGCGTGGTCCCGCTGGTCCCCGGCTCCTCGACGGACTCCAACCGGGACACCCACACCTCGATGCGGGTGCCGGGGCCGGACGAGCTGGCCGGGGGTGCGCTCGGCACGGCGCGGGTGCCGCGGCCTGCCGGGGGGCACCGGCCGGGGTCCGCGCGGCACCGGGCGGAGACCGTTCGCAAGCGCCGGCTGGCGCTGTCCGCTGCCGCGGTCGCTCTGGCCGCGGCGGTCGGAGTCGGCAGCTGGCTGGCCGTCTCCGGTGACTCGCCCCCGCCGCCCCAGGACAGCAAACAGTCGAGCTCGACAGCCCCGTAGCCTCGGCCCCGGTAACCCGGGCCCGCCACCGGGTCGACCCCGGGCTCGCCACCGGGCGGACCCCGGCCCCTGCAACCCCGGGCTGCGCCCTGGGGTGCCCTGCGGGGCTGTCCCCTACCCGCCCTTCCACCGTTCCCAGGGCTGCGCCCTGACCCCTGGGGCTCCGCCCCAGACC
>NZ_JBSGXB010000430.1:0-5103 GCF_053609185.1 Streptomyces sp. NPDC054956
GTGCGGGCGGGCCGGGCGGGGGCCGGCGGGAGCTGGCCCTTCATCGGGCCCCAGTCGTTGGGGTCCGGCACGCCCGGCGGGAGCATCTGGCGGCGCTTGGGGGCGTCCGGGTCGTGTGCCTCGCCCGGCTCCTTCGCGCCGGGCCAGGCCTTGGCCACGCGTGCGGCCAGGACGAAGTCCTTGCGCAGCGGGTGGCCTTCGAAGTTCTCCGGGAGGAGCAGCGGGACCAGGTTCGGGTGGTCCGTGAAGACGACGCCGAACATCTCGAAGGTCTCGCGCTCGTGCCATTCGGCGCCCGCGTACAGCGCGACCGCCGAGGGCAGGGAGGGCGCCGAGTGCGGGACGGTGGTCCGCAGCAGGAGGCGGCGTACGCGGCGGTTCTCCAGGGAGACCACGTGCGCGCAGATCCGGAAGCCGGTGCCGGGCTCGTCCACCGCGCTCAGCCAGTCGAAGTACGTGCAGCCCAGCTTGTCGCGGGCGATCTCCAGCGCGGGGATCCAGCTCGCGGTGGGGACGTCGACGGTGAGGACGGAGTACGCGTACGAGCCCACGGCTTCCGCGCCGAAGACCGTTCCCGCCGCGTCCGGGAGGGAGTCGTAGAGGTTCACGCGTCCGTCCCGGGGGTGGCCGGAGGGGTGACGAGGCCGCTGGTGAGCTGCGCGGGCGAGGGCGGGGCCGTCGTCGCGTAGCGCTCGGCCAGCGATTCGCGGGCGATCTTCTCCTGGAGCTTGAGGATGCCCTGCAGCAGCGCCTCGGGGCGGGGCGGGCAGCCGGGGACGTAGACGTCGACCGGGATGATCTGGTCGACGCCCTTGGTCACCGAGTACGAGTCCCAGTACGGCCCGCCGCAGTTGGAGCACGCGCCGAAGGAGATGACGTACTTCGGCTCGGGCATCTGCTCGTAGAGCCGCTTGACGGCCGGGGCCATCTTGTCCGTCACCGTGCCGGAAACGATCATGAGGTCGGCCTGTCGCGGGCCGGGCGCGAAGGGGATGACGCCGAGCCGGATGAAGTCGTGGCGGGCCATCGAGGCCGCGATGAACTCGATCGCGCAGCAGGCGAGGCCGAAGTTGAAGACCCACAAGCTGTAGCGGCGGCCCCAGTTGAGGACCACCTTCATGGGCTCGGGCGCGAGGCGGGAGAGCACTCCCAGCTTCTTCGGCTCCGGGAGCAGCTGCGGCTCCGACGGCACGGCCGGGGTACCGGCCGGGGTCACAGCCATTCGAGGACGCCCTTCTTGTACGCATAGAGCAGGCCGACGGCCAGGAAGCCGAGGAAGATGAACATCTCCACCAGCGTCGTGGCGCCGTAACCGGCGGCGGCGAAGACCGTCGCCCACGGGAAGAGGAAGATCGAGTCGACGGCGAAGATGACGTAGAGGAAGGCGTAGACGTAGTAGCGGACCTGGGTGTGCGCCCAGCCCTCGCCCACCGGGTCCACGCCGCACTCGTACGTCAGCAGCTTCTCGCGGGTCGGGACGACGGGCCGCAGCAGGCGGCCGGCGCCGAACGCCACCGCCACGAACAGCACACCGAGCGCGGCCAGGAGGCCGACGACCGAATACGTCCGGAAGTAGTCCGCTGCGAGCACGGTCGCGGTCGATACCGTCGGTTCGGGCACGTCCGTTCCTCGTTCCTCGGCGACTGTCGACGATCAGGTTGATCTGGTACGGACGGGAGTCTAGGGCCTGGCTACCACAGGGTGGGGTTATCCCCCGTTTACCTCGGCCCGGCTACCCCATGGCATCGGACGTGCGCGCTTGACAGGGTGGGCGCATGACCGCGACCGATCACACCCCCGGCGACGACGCTCCTCCTCCCGTCCGCGCACCCTTCAGTGCCGTGACGTGGAAGGAAATCGCCTACTTGTTGACCAATTTCCCCGCCGCCCTCATCGGGTTCGTCTACACCGTCGTCATGGTGTCGGTCGGGGCCGGTCTGTCGGTGACCGCGATCGGACTTCCGCTGTTCGCGTGCGGTCTCTTCCTGTCTCGCCAGTTGGGACGACTGGAGCGGGCGCGGGCCCGCGACCTCCTGGGCGTACGCGTGGACGAGCCGAGCCCGATGCCCGGGCCGGCGCGCTCCGGCGGATTCTTCCCCTGGCTGTGGGCGAGCCTCAAGGACCCGGTGGCGTGGCGGGCCGTGCTGTTCGAGCTGGTGCGGCTGCCGTGGGCGGTGCTCACGTTCACCGTGGCGCTGGTCGGGCTGTTCGTGCTGTGGCCGGTACTGCCGTGGGTGGCCCGGCTGCTCGCGAACGTGGACCGGGCGATGGTACGGGGCCTGCTGTCCCCGTCGGACGAACTGGAGCGGCGGATCGCCGAGCTGGAGTCCGACCGGGGCGTGGTCGTCGACACGGCGGCGGCGGACCTGCGGCGCATCGAGCGGGACCTGCACGACGGGGCGCAGGCGCGGCTGGTGGCGCTGGCGATGGGGCTGGGCCTGGCGAAGGAGAAGCTGCTGGAGGACCCCGAGGGGGCGGCGGCGATGGTCGACGAGGCGCACGGCGAGGTGAAGCTGGCGCTGCGCGAACTGCGGGACCTGGCGCGGGGCATCCACCCGGCGGTGCTGACCGACCGCGGGCTGGACGCGGCGCTGTCTTCGGTGGCCTCGCGGTGCCTGGTGCCGGTGAAGGTGTCGGTGGACCTGCCGGCGCGGCCGGCGGAGGCGATCGAGGGGATCGCGTACTTCGTGGTCTCGGAGCTGCTGCAGAACGTGAGCAAGCACGCGGGGCCGCAGGCGCGGGGCGCGGCGGTGGAAGTGTGGCGGGCGGAGCGGCGGCTGCTGATCCGGGTGTCGGACGACGGGCGCGGTGGCGCCGATGCGGGGGCGGGGTCGGGGTTGGCGGGGCTCTCGGAGCGGTTGGACGCGGTGGACGGGGTGCTGGTGGTGGAGTCCCCTCCCGGGGCGGGGACCGTGGTCACGGCCGAGCTGCCGTGGCGTGATCGGCTGGCGTAGCCGTTGGCCTGGCCGGCCCTTGGCCTGGCCGGCCGGTGGTGAGGGGCTCGGGGTTCTCCCCGGGCCCCGGGGTCGTTTGCCTGGGCGGCGCACCGTTCTCGGCTGCGGCGCCGTGGCCGCGCCTCAAACGCCGGCGGGGCTGAGATGGGCTGCGCTGCCCAGGGGCGGCCCGGAGGCGTTGGTGGGGATGGGAATGGCCGCGCGACCCCGGGGCGTGCTGGAGGCGACGGCGGGGCTGGAACGGGCTGCGCTTGGGGGTGGGGTTAACCCCCCTTGGGAGAGACCGACGTGCCGGATGGTTGGGGTGGGGGGTTCGGCGGGAGGGTTGGGGGGTCTCGGCGGATCGAAGGGCGGGTTGGAATCATGGGCAGCAGCGAGCGCGGCGCAAGTGGGATCGGCAGGGTGCTGCGGGCTCCCGTGGAGGGACGGGCCTGGCGGGAGTTCGGGTACCTGCTGCTCGGGCTGCCGCTCAGCACGCTGTACTTCTCGCTCGCCATCACGGGCGTCAGCCTCGGCGCCGGGCTGCTCGTCACCTTCCTCGGGGTCCCGGTGCTCGCCGGGGTGCTCGCCATGTGCCGGGGCTTCGGCCGGCTGGAGCGGGCCCGGGTGCGCGGGTTGCTCGGCCACGACATCGCCGAGCCGGCCCCGATCCGGGCGAAGAAGGCCGGGATGCTCCCCGCCATAGGGGCCCTGCTGAAGAGCGGGAGCGCCTGGCGACACGTGCTCTACTCCGTGATCCACTTCCCGTGGGCGGTGTTCGGCTTCTGCGTGGCCCTGGTGTTCTGGGCGTACGGGTGGGCCATGCTGCTCTACCCCCTCTGGTTCTGGGTCTTCCCGTCCTTCACGGACCAGCCGGGGCTGATGCTCTTCCAGAACGACGAGTACACGTTCTACCTGGACTCGCCCGTGGCGATCGCGCTGACCTGCCTGATCGGGCTCGCCTTCACCCTGGCCACGCCGTGGGTGGTCCGCGCGCTGACCACCGTCGACCGGGTGCTCGTCGCCGGGCTGCTCGGACCGTCGCGGCTCGATCACCGGGTCACCGAGCTGGAGTCCGACCGCGGGATCGTCGTCGACACCGCCGCCGCCGATCTGCGGCGCATCGAGCGGGACCTGCACGACGGGGCCCAGGCCCGGCTGGTGGCCCTGGCCATGGATCTGGGGCTGGCGAAGGAGAAGCTCACCGAGGACCCGCGGGCCGCCGCCCGGATGGTCGACGAGGCGCACGGCGAGGTGAAGGTCGCCCTGCAGGAGCTGCGGGACCTCGCCCGCGGGATCCACCCGGCCGTGCTGACCGACCGGGGTCTGGACGCGGCGCTGTCCTCGGTGGCCTCCCGGTGCGCCGTGCCGGTACGGGTGTCCGTGGACCTGCCCGCGCGTCCGGCGGCGGCGATCGAGGGGATCGCGTACTTCACGGTCTCGGAGCTGCTCCAGAACATCAGCAAGCACGCCCGGGCGCGTACGGCCTCCGTGGACGTGTGGAAGTCCGGCGAGCGGCTGCTGATCCAGGTCGCCGACGACGGGCGGGGCGGGGCGGATGTGTTGGGCGGGTCGGGGTTGGCGGGTCTCTCCGAGCGGTTGGATGCGGTGGACGGCGTGCTGGTCGTCGACTCCCCCGCGGGCGTCGGCACCACGGTGACCGCCGAGCTCCCCTGGCGCGTCTGAGCCCCCGGGCCCGGCCCGGCCCCTTGGCCCGGCGGCCCGTACTCCGGGGCTCGGGCTTGCCCGCACCCCGGAGCCCCGGCCTGGGCGGCCCGCCGTCTCCGGCTGCGGCGCCGCGGCCGCGCCTCAAACGCCGGCGGGGTTGAGATGGGCTGCGCACCCCCGGACGGCGGCCAGCCGCTAAGCCGAGAGGGACTGTGTAGCGATCTGCCGCGCCCACCAGCCCCAGACGGCCGCCGGACGCTAAACCGAGCGGGACTGCGTAGCGATCTGCCGCGCCCACCAGCCCCAGACGGCGGCCGGACGCTAAACCGAGCGGGACTGTGTAGCGATCTGGCGCGCCTCAACGCCACAGGCGGGCCTGCTGCAACCAGGCCGCCCCTCACCCTCTGCCCCCCGGCCATCCCCCGGGGGGATCCCGGGAGTCTTGTGTTTTTCCGGGACGGGACGGCCTGTCAAGGGTGGCCGAAGGCCATCGCGAAGCGAC
>NZ_JBSGXB010000431.1:0-5052 GCF_053609185.1 Streptomyces sp. NPDC054956
TGGCCCTTGCCGTTGCCGGAGGCGACGCCGAGGTCGGCCTCGCGGGCCTCGCCCGGACCGTTGACGACGCAGCCCATGACCGCGACGCGCAGCGGGACCTCCATGCCCGTGAGGCCGGCCGTGACCTCTTCGGCCAGCTTGTAGACGTCCACCTGGGCGCGCCCGCACGAGGGGCAGGAGACGATCTCCAGGCGGCGCGGCTTGAGGTTCAGCGACTCCAGGATCTGGCGGCCGACCTTGATCTCCTCCACCGGCGGGGCCGACAGGGAGACGCGGATGGTGTCGCCGATGCCCTCGGAGAGCAGCGCGCCGAAGGCGACGGCGGACTTGATGGTGCCCTGGAAGGCGGGGCCGGCCTCGGTGACGCCGAGGTGCAGCGGGTACTCGCACTGGGCGGCCAGCTGGCGGTAGGCGTTGACCATGACGACCGGGTCGTTGTGCTTGACCGAGATCTTGATGTCGCTGAAGCCGTGCTCCTCGAAGAGCGAGGCCTCCCACAGCGCGGACTCGACCAGCGCCTCGGGGGTGGCCTTGCCGTACTTCTTCAGCAGGCGGGCGTCGAGCGAGCCCGCGTTGACGCCGATCCGGATCGGGGTGCCCGCGTCCTTGGCGGCCCGCGCGATCTCCTTGACCTTGTCGTCGAACTGCTTGATGTTGCCGGGGTTCACGCGGACGGCGGCGCAGCCGGCGTCGATCGCGGCGAACACGTACTTCGGCTGGAAGTGGATGTCGGCGATGACCGGGATGTTCGACTTCTTCGCGATCACGGCGAGGGCGTCGGCGTCGTCCTGCGTCGGGCAGGCCACGCGCACGATGTCGCAGCCGGACGCGGTCAGCTCCGCGATCTGCTGGAGCGTGGCGCCGATGTCGGAGGTCCTGGTGGTGGTCATCGACTGGACCGAGATCTGCGAGTCGCCGCCGACGGCCACGGTGCCGACCTGGATCTTGCGGCTGACCCTGCGGTCGGCAAGCTTCGTCGGCACGGCCGGCATTCCGAGAGAGATGGCAGTCATCTGCTGTGCAACCCCAAGGTGTGGATCAAGGTGGGTCAAGGTCCCGAGATCGGCGGGCTCCAGCCTTCGAGATTACGCCAACCCGCGCGCGCTCCTCGCATCGCGGGGGGCGTGCCACCCGTACGTAGGGAGCCGGGCACGATGCGTGCCCGGCTCCGTCACGGATGCGGTAGGGGTGTCCGTACGACCGTCCGACGATCTTCCGATCAGGTGATCTTGATCGGGTTCACCACGTCGGCGACGAGCACCAGCAGGGTGAAGCAGAGGAAGACGCCCGCCACCACGTACGCGGCGGGCATCAGCTTCGCCACGTCGAAGGGGCCCGGGTCGGCCCGCCGGAAGACCCGCGCGAGGCGGCGCGAGACCGACTCCCACAGGGCGCCCGCGATGTGACCGCCGTCCAGCGGCAGCAGGGGCAGCATGTTGAACAGGAACAGGGCGAGGTTGAACATGCCGAGGACCTGCAGCATGATCGCGGCCTTCTGCTCGGCCGGGATGGACAGGGTCGCGATCTCGCCGTTGATGCGGGCCGCGCCGACGATGCCCATCGGGGAGTCGGGCTCGCGTTCGGCGCCGTTGAAGGCGGCGTTCCACAGGCCCGGGATCTTGCCGGGGAGCTTGGCCAGGGATTCCACACTGCCCTGGACGACCTCGCCCACACGGTCCACGGACTGGCTGAAGGTGAGCGGGGCGACCACGTTCTTCGGGGCGATGCCGAGGTAGCCGGCCGACACGTACTGGTCCTTGACGTAGCCGCCGTGGCCGTCCGTCTTCGAGACGCGGTTCTCGACGAGCTCCGCCTTGAGCTCCACCTTCTGCCCGTCGCGCAGGACGGTGAGGGTGGCGGTTCCGATGGTCTTGCGGATGCTCTGCTGCAGGGCGTCCCAGTCCGCGAGCGGCTTGCCGTCGAAGGCCACGATCTTGTCGCCGACCTTGAGGCCCGCGGCCAGGCCCGGGGCCTTCGGGTCGCTGTCCTTGCAGACCTCGCGCTTCTCGCTCTGCTGGATGACGCACGGGGTGACGGTCGCGACCTCGGTGGTCGTCTGCTTCACCCCGAAGGTCATCCAGCCGCCGAAGAAGATCGCCATCGCCAGGACCAGGTTCATGAACGGTCCGGCGAACATCACGATCACGCGCTTCCACGGCTTGCGCGTGTAGAAGAGCCGCGTCTCGTCGCCCGGCTGCAGTTCCTCGTACGCGGCCGAGCGCGCGTCCTCGATCATCGAGCGGAACGGGGACGTGGAGCGGGCGGTGACCTTGCCGTCCTCGCCGGGCGGGAACATCCCGATCATGCGGATGTAGCCGCCCATCGGGATGGCCTTGATCCCGTACTCGGTGTCGCCCTTCTTGCGCGACCACAGGGTCGGCCCGAAGCCGACCATGTACTGGGGCACGCGGATGCCGAAGAGCTTGGCCGTCGAGAGGTGGCCGAGCTCGTGCCAGGCGATCGAGAAGAGCAGCCCGACCACGAAGACGAGCACACCGATCAGGATCAGCAGTACGGTCATGCGCGCGCCTCCACGGCGGCGCGAGCCGCCATCTCCTGTGCCCGGGCCCTGGCCCAGGTCTCCGCTTCAAGGACGTCCGCGACGGTGAGGGAAGTTCCCGTGTCCGGCGTCCCGTGCTCATCGACCACGGCAGAGACCGTATCCATGATTGCTGTGAACGGCAGCCGACCGGCCAGGAACGCCTCCACGCACTCCTCGTTCGCCGCATTGAACACGGCGGGCGCGGTACCGCCCAGGGTGCCCACGTGCCGGGCCAGGCCCACCGACGGGAAGGCCTCGGTGTCCAGCGGGAAGAACTCCCAGGTGGAGGCCTTGGTCCAGTCGAAGGCGGGGGCCGCGTCGGGGATCCGCTGGGGCCAGCCGAGGCCGATCGCGATCGGGCCGCGCATGTCCGGCGGGGTGGCCTGGGCGAGCGTGGAGCCGTCCGTGAACTCCACCATCGAGTGGACGTAGGACTGCGGATGGACCACGACCTCGATCTGCTCGAAGGGGATGTCGTAGAGCAGGTGCGCCTCGATGACTTCCAGGCCCTTGTTGACGAGGGTCGCCGAGTTGATGGTGATCACCGGACCCATCGCCCAGGTGGGGTGCGCCAGGGCGTCCTCGACGGTGACCGAGGCCAGCTCGGCGCGGGTGCGGCCGCGGAAGGGCCCCCCGGAGGCGGTGACCACGAGCTTGCGCACGTCCGCGCGGGTGCCGGCGGCGAGCGCCTGGAAGAGCGCCGCGTGCTCGGAGTCCACGGGGATGATCTGGCCGGGCTTCGCGAGGGCCTTGACCAGCGGGCCGCCGACGATCAGCGACTCCTTGTTGGCCAGGGCCAGGGTCCGGCCGGCGCGCAGCGCGGCGAGGGTGGGCGCGAGGCCGATGGAACCGGTGATGCCGTTGAGGACGGTGTGGCACTCGGAGGCGGCGAGCTCGGTCGCGGCCTCCGGTCCGGCGAGGATCTCGGGCAGCGGCTCACCGGCGCCGTACCGGGCGTCCAGCGCTTCCTTCAGGGCCGGTACGACGTCTTCGCGCGCGACGGCCACGGTGTTGACCCGCAGCAGGTGGGCCTGCTCGGCCAGCAGGGCGACCCGCCCGCCGGCGGCGGACAGCGCGGTGACCCGGAACCGGTCCGGGTTGCGCAGGGCCAGGTCGATGGCCTGGGTCCCGATGGAACCGGTGGATCCGAGGATGACGATGTCCCGGCGGCCGGCCGCGGGGTCGAAGAGGAGGTGCGGATCGGCGAGGGGGGCTGGACGGTCGCTCATGCCCCCATTGTTGCCGCAACTCATGGGCGGCCGGACACGGAGCCCCCCTCGGTGACCCGCAGGAGCAGGTGCGGAAGCGTTCCGGCGAAGTCGGGGAGGGTGGCGGCCACGCGCCACCAGGCGTCCGGATCGGAGCCGATGGCCAGGGCGAACAGCCGGTCGGCCTCCGCCCGTGCGGCGAGGACCGGCGCGGCCCAATCGTGGCGGTCGGGGTGGTCCACGTCACCGAGCCAGTGGTTCTCGTCCAGGGCCCAGCAGGCGGGCGCCTTGTGCCGGATCACGTCCTCGCCGGTGAGCAGTCCGCGCTCCAGGCAGTCGCGCACCCACCGGATGTCCTCCTGGACGGTCTCCATCGGCACCGCGAGGCTCGCCAGGGCCAGTTCGCGCTCCACTCCCCCGACGGGCTCGGCCGCCCTGGGGGCCAGGGAGCGCACCGTCCCGGCGAGCGCGGGGACCCGCGGGCCGTCGGCGGGCTCGGGCTCGGGCTCGGGCAGGGTGCCGCGCACGATCCGGGCCACGAGGACCGGCAGGGTGCCGCGGAAGGCGGGGGCGTGCCGCTGCAGTTCGGCCCAGAGCCGGGGGTCGTCCCGCAGGGGGCGCAGCGCCCGGGCGACGGCCGTGCGCATGCCCGTCCGTTCGGGCAGGGACCAGCGCAGCCCCTTGGTCTCGGGCGGGTTCACGAGCAGGAGGGTGCGGTGCGCGGGGGCGACGTGGGCGGCGAGTTCGTCGAAGGTGAGGAGCCCCATCCGGACGGCTCGTACGGCGGGCCGGTACCAGCGGTACCCCGAAGCCTCCTGGGTGCCGGCGTCGAGGAGTGCCCGGCAGACCTCGCGGGGCAGGCCGCCGGCCAGCAGCAGGGCCTCGACCACGCCGGGCGGCAGCGGGTCGCGGGCGTGCTCGCGCAGCAGCGTCCCGGGGTCGAGCGGGGCGTGCGGCATCCGTAGCAGGGTGAGGGGGATCCGGGGGCGGCGGGGGTGCGCGCGCAGCAGCGGGATCAACTCTTCGGTGGTCAGCGGTCCGGGTCCGGTCTCGCGGAGCAGCTCGGGCGAGGGCCCGGGGCGGGCCGCGTACCGCGCGGGGCCGGGGAGCCCGGGCAGGGGCCGTCCGACGACGTGGGGGTTGCGGGCGACGTACTGCCGGTCCTCCCCGCTGCCGTGGCGCAGGAGCAGGGTGACGGTGGAGGCCGACAGCGGCTCGTCGCGGCACAGGTACTTGCGGGCCGGCGCGTCGAGCCGGCCGATCAGGTCGGTGACGACGTGGTCGGGTGCGTGGCGCAGTACC
>NZ_JBSGXB010000432.1:0-5028 GCF_053609185.1 Streptomyces sp. NPDC054956
GGGGGGGGGGGGGGGGCCCCCCCCGCGCGCCCCCCCCCCCCCCCCTCCACTCCAAAACCCTTGCGCACAAGGGTCGTTATCGGTATTTACGCCTCGCCGGCGGCCTTGCGCGTGTGCAGCTGGCGGGCGACCTCCGCGATCGAACCCGACAACGAGGGGTACACGGTGAACGCGTTTGCGATCTGCTCGACCGTCAGGTTGTTGTCGACGGCGATCGAGATCGGGTGGATGAGCTCGCTCGCGCGCGGCGAGACGACCACGCCGCCGACGACGATCCCGGTGCCGGGGCGGCAGAACAGCTTCACGAAGCCGTCCCGGATGCCCTGCATCTTGGCGCGCGGGTTGCGCAGCAGCGGGAGCTTCACGACCCGGGCGTCGATCTTGCCGGAGTCCACGTCGGCCTGGGTGTAGCCGACGGTGGCGATCTCGGGGTCGGTGAAGACGTTGGAGGAGACCGTCTTCAGGTTCAGCGGGGCCACCGCGTCGCCGAGGAAGTGGTACATCGCGATGCGACCCTGCATGGCGGCCACGGAGGCCAGCGCGAAGATCCCGGTCACGTCGCCGGCCGCGTACACGCCGGGCGAGGAGGTGCGCGAGACCTTGTCGGTCCAGATGTGACCGGACTCCTTGAGCTTGACCCCGGACTCCTCCAGGTTCATGCCGGTGGTGTTGGGCACCGCGCCGACCGCCATCAGGCAGTGCGTACCGGTGATGACCCGGCCGTCCGAGAGGGTGACCTCGACCCGGTCGCCCACCCGCTTGGCGGACTCGGCGCGGGAGCGGCCGATGACGTTCATGCCGCGGCGGCGGAAGACGTCCTCCAGTACGGCGGCGGCGTCCGGGTCCTCGCCGGGCAGCACGCGGTCGCGGGAGGACACGAGCGTCACCCGGGAGCCGAGGGCCTGGTAGGCGCCGGCGAACTCGGCGCCGGTCACACCGGAGCCGACCACGATGAGCTCCTCGGGGAGCTCCTCGAGGTCGTAGACCTGGGTCCAGTTCAGGATCCGCTCGCCGTCGGGCATCGCGTCGGGGATCTCGCGGGGGTGCCCGCCGGTGGCGATGAGCACGGCGTCGGCGGTCAGGATCGTCTCGCTGCCGTCGGCGGCGGTGACGATGACGTCCCGCGTGCCGTCGATGCCCTGCGGACCGCCGAGCTTGCCGCGGCCCCGTACGACGCGGGCGCCGGCCCGGGTGACGGAGGCGGTGATGTCGTGCGACTGGGCGAGCGCGAGGCGCTTCACGCGCCGGTTCACCTTGCCGAGGTCCACGCCGACGACGCGCGCGGCCTGCTCGATGTGCGGGGTGTCGTCCGCGACGACGATCCCGAGCTCCTCGTACGACGAGTCGAAGGTCGTCATGACCTCGGCGGTCGCGATGAGGGTCTTGGAGGGCACGCAGTCGGTGAGGACCGACGCTCCGCCCAGACCGTCGCAGTCCACGACGGTCACCTCCGCGCCGAGCTGGGCCCCCACGAGGGCCGCCTCATACCCGCCTGGTCCGCCGCCGATGATCACGATCCGGGTCACGAAAACTCCGCCTCACGTCTACCCGGCCGGCTGCCGCCCCGGCCGGGGCTTCCGGGGGGTCTCCCCGGGGGATGCATTCCGTGCCCCATTGTCCCGCACGCATCAAGGTGCTTCACGCCCGGTCCGCCATCCGGGCGGAGGCCGTGGCCGAGGAGCGCGCGGGAGCCGGGGAAAGGTCCGGGAACGCGGTCGGGGCCGCCCCTCCCGTACCCTCGACCACATGTCGCTCTACGCCGCGTACGCCGGCAACCTCGACCCGCGGCTGATGACGCGCCGCGCTCCCCATTCGCCGCTGCGCGGCACGGGCTGGATCAACGACTGGCGGCTGACCTTCGGCGGCGAGCAGATGGGCTGGGAGGGCGCGCTGGCGACGATCGTCGAAGCGCCGCGCCACCAGGTCTTCGTCGCGCTGTACGACATCGCCCCGCTGGACGAGGAGTCCATGGACCGGTGGGAGGGCGTCGGGCTCGACATCTACCGCCGGATGCGGGTGCGCGTGCACACGCTGGACGGCGAGGAAGCGGCCTGGGTGTACGTACTGAACGGTTACGAGGGCGGCCTGCCCTCCGCCCGCTACCTGGGCGAACTCGCCGACGCGGCCGAGTCCGCGGGCGCCCCGCACGACTACGTGATGGAACTCCGCAAGCGCCCCTGTTAGGTCAGCGCCCTGCGGGCGCGCATCCGGGCCGACACCGGCCAAGTCCAGCCCCGCCGGCGTTTGAGGCGCGGGGTCCGGGGCGGAGCCCCGGCAACGGCGCCGCAGGGCCCCCGCACGCCCCGCCCGGGACAATTGGTCGGAAACGACAAAGCAACGATCCGAATACCGTGAGCGGTGCCATCTACGCGCGTAGGCACAGAGCGGCTACGCTCTTCCGCGTGAACGCATCTGTTACCGACCCCTTCGCCGCCGCCGACGCCGCCGCCGCCCGCCTGCGCGAGCTCACCGGCGCCGAGACCCACGACGTCGCCCTCGTGATGGGCTCCGGCTGGGCCCCCGCCGCAGAGGCGCTCGGTGCGCCCGAGGCCGAGTTCCCGGTCACCGAGCTGCCCGGCTTCCCGCCGCCCGCCGTCGAGGGCCACGGCGGCAAGATCCGCTCGTACAAGATCGGCGACAAGCGCGCGCTGCTCTTCCTCGGCCGGACCCACTACTACGAGGGCCGCGGCGTCGCCGCCGTCGCCCACGGCGTGCGCACGGCCGTGGCCGCCGGCTGCAAGACCGTCGTCCTGACCAACGGCTGCGGCGGTCTGCGCGAGGGCATGAAGCCCGGTCAGCCCGTGCTGATCAGCGACCACCTCAACCTGACGGCCACCTCGCCGATCGTCGGCGCGAACTTCGTGGACCTCACGGACCTGTACTCGCCGCGTCTGCGCGCGATGTGCAAGGAGATCGACGAGACCCTCGAAGAGGGCGTCTACGTGCAGTTCCCCGGCCCGCACTACGAGACCCCGGCCGAGATCAACATGATCCGCGTCATGGGCGCCGACCTGGTCGGCATGTCCACCGTGCTGGAGGCCATCGCCGCCCGTGAGGCCGGCGCCGAGGTGCTCGGCATCTCGCTGGTCACCAACCTGGCGGCGGGCATCTCCGGCGAGCCGCTGAACCACGAAGAGGTGCTCCAGGCCGGCCGCGACTCGGCCGCCCGCATGGGCAAGCTGCTGACCCAGGTCCTCGCCCGGATCTGATCGACCCGACCGACCGACGAGAGGTAGTGCAGGACGTGCAGGACGATCTGATCGCACGGGCCCAGGCCTGGCTGGCCGAGGACCCGGACCCGGAGACGGCGGACGAGCTCGCGAAGCTCATCGAGGCCGGTGAGACGACCGAGCTCGCGGACCGCTTCTCCGGCATGCTCCAGTTCGGCACCGCCGGGCTCCGCGGCGAACTGGGCGCGGGCCCGATGAGGATGAACCGCAACGTGGTCATCCGGGCGGCGGCGGGCCTGGCGGCCTACCTCAAGGCCCAGGGGCACGCCGGCGGCCTGGTCGTCGTCGGCTACGACGCCCGCTACAAGTCGGCGGACTTCGCCCGCGACACCGCCGCCGTGATGATCGGCGCCGGGCTGCGCGCGGCCGTCCTGCCCCGCCCGCTGCCCACGCCCGTCCTCGCGTACGCCATACGGCACCTGGGTGCCGTCGCCGGCGTCGAGGTGACCGCGAGCCACAACCCGCCCCGGGACAACGGCTACAAGGTCTACCTCGGCGACGGCTCGCAGATCGTCTCGCCGGCCGACGCCGAGATCGCGGCGGAGATCGACGCGATCGCCGCGCTGGCCGACGTACCGCGCGCCGAGAGCGGCTGGCAGGACCTCGGCGACGAGGTCCTGGAGGCCTACCTGGAGCGTACGGACGCCGTCCTGACCCCCGGGTCCGCCCGGGGCGTGCGGACCGTCTACACGGCCATGCACGGCGTCGGCAAGGACGTCGTCCTGGCCGCGTTCGCCCGCGCGGGCTTCCCCGAGCCGGTCCTGGTGGCCGAGCAGGCGGAGCCGGACCCGGCCTTCCCGACCGTGGCCTTCCCCAACCCGGAAGAGCCCGGCGCGATGGACCTGGCCTTCGCGACGGCCGCCCGCGTGAACCCGGACATCGTCATCGCCAACGACCCGGACGCCGACCGCTGCGCGGTGGCCGTCCCGGACCACGCCTCTGCCACCGGCTGGCGGATGCTGCGCGGCGACGAGGTCGGCGCGCTGCTCGCCGCCCACCTGGTGCACAAGGGCGCGACGGGCGTCTTCGCCGAGTCCATCGTCTCCTCCAGCCTGCTGGGCCGGATCGCGGAGGCGGCGGGGGTCGGCTACGAGGAGACCCTCACCGGTTTCAAGTGGATCTCCCGGGTCGAGGGCCTGCGCTACGGGTACGAGGAGGCGCTCGGCTACTGCGTGGACCCCGAGGGCGTCCGCGACAAGGACGGCGTCACGGCCGCCCTGCTCGTCGCGGAGCTGGCCTCGGTGCTCAAGGAGCAGGGCCGGACCCTGACCGATCTGCTGGACGACCTGGCGATCGCCCACGGGCTGCACGCCACCGACCAGTTGTCGGTCCGCGTGGAGGACCTGTCGGTCATCGCCTCGGCGATGGCGGCGCTGCGCGCGGAGCCCCCGGTCGCGCTGGCGGGCCTGCGGGTCACCTCGGCGGAGGACCTGAACCGCGGCACGGCGACCCTCCCGCCCACGGACGGCCTGCGCTACTACCTGGAGGGCGACTACAAGGCCCGGGTGATCGTGCGGCCTTCGGGCACGGAGCCGAAGCTGAAGTGCTACCTGGAGGTCGTGGTCCCGGTGGCGGAAGCCTCGGACCTGCTCCCGGCCCGCGCGCGCGGCCAGGAAGTCCTCGACGCGATCAAGAAGGACCTCGCGGCGGCGGCGGGCATCTGATCCCTCGCGCGCCGCTCGCGCGGCTCGGCCCCTGGGGGCCTCCCCGGCTTCGCGCCGCTGCGCCGGACTCCGTCCGGCGGTTGCGACGCCGGGGCTCCGCCCGTGCGAACGGCCCCGGACCATCGGTCCGGGGC
>NZ_JBSGXB010000433.1:0-5025 GCF_053609185.1 Streptomyces sp. NPDC054956
CGGTGCCGGGCGCCGCGGGCCCGGCAGGATCCGAAAGGGACGGCCTAGCCGAACCGCACCGCCTGGGCCGCCTCGCGGGCGGCGAGGCGGGCGCCCGTGAGGACGGCCGGGCCGCCGAGGGCGGTGGCGCGGACCTCGGTGGTGACCGGGGTCAGGGTGGTCAGCCGGGCGGCGACCCGGGCGGCGAGCGCGGGTCCGCCCGCGCGGCCGAGTTCACCGCCGAGGACCACGCAGCCGGGGTCGAGGATGGCCGCCACGGCGGCGGCGCCCAGGGAGAGCCGCTCGGCGAGTGCGTCGAGGAAGGCCTCCCCGGCGGCGCCGGCGACGGCCTCCTCCACCGGCCCGCGGTAGCCGTGTTCGGCCGCCAGGGCGGCGACGGCCCCGCGGCCCGCGAGGGCGTGGAAGCCGCCCGAGCAGTCGGTGGCCGACGGCAGTCCGCCCGTGCCGGGCACGGGGAGGAAGCCGATCTCGCCGGCTCCGCCGGAGGCTCCCCGGCGCAGCCGGCCGTCCAGGACCACGGCCGCGCCGACCCCCGCGCCGAGCCACAGCAGTACGAAGGAGTCCACGTCCCGGGCCGCGCCGACCCGTTGTTCGGCCAGGGCCGCCAGGTTGGTCTCGTTCTCCACCACGACCACCGACGGCAGGCGCCGCTGGAGCGCCGCCACCAGGTCCCGGTGCCAGCCGGGCAGTCCGATGGTGTCGCCGAGTTCGCCGCTGCCCGGGGCGACCAGGCCCGGTGCGCCGACGACCACCGTGTGGAGCCGGTCCGCGCCCGCCCGCCGCGCGAGTTCCTCCAGGCGGTCGACGGCCTCCTCGACCGCGTCGACCGGGAGGGCGGCCTCGGCCAGCGGGTGTCCGAGCAGGTCGGTGACCACCGCGGTCGCGCTGTCCGTCCGTACGTCGAGCGCCGCGAGGTACGCCCGCCGCGCGACGATCCCGTACAGCCGGGCGTTGGGGCCGCGCCGCTGTTCGCCGGATTCGCCGACGACCTCGATCAGTCCGGCCCCGGTGAGCCGTTCCACCAGGTCGGCGACGGAGGGGCGGGACAGGCCGGTCAGCTTCTTGAGCTGGGTGGCCGTCAGCGGGCCCTCGTCCTGGAGCAGTCGCAGGGCGAGCCGGTCGTTGATCGCGCGGGCCGTGCTCGGGGAGGCCGGGGACGTGGTCAGGGCCTTGGCGGGGGTCACGGCGCCCATCCTATGAGCTCCTGGGGATTAACTATCAGGCAGGGTCCCTGATAGTTTATTTTTCATGACCGGGGAACCCGACCTCAGCCCGGCGCGACTGCGCCATGCCCGCTACGCCATAGCCGGCGTCTTCTGCGTACACGGCGCGGTGACCGGCTCCTTCGCCACCCGCATCCCCTGGATCCAGGACCACGCGCAGCTCGGCGCGGGCACCCTGGGCCTGGCCCTCGCCTTCCCCGCCCTCGGCGCCGCGCTCACGATGCCGCTGGCCGGGCGGATCAACCACCGGCTCGGCGCGCGCACCGCCCTGCGGGTGCTGCTGGGCCTGTGGACGCTCTCCCTCGTCCTGCCGAGCCTGGCCCCGAACCTGGTGACGCTCTGCTTCGCGCTCTTCGTCTACGGGGCCACGGCCGGCATGTCCGACGTGGCGATGAACGCGCTGGGCGTGGAGACCGAGAACCGGCTGAAGCGCTCGATCATGTCCTCGCTGCACGGCATGTGGAGCGTGGGCGCCCTGATCGGCTCGGCCGCCGGTACGGTCGCCGCGCACACCGGGGCCGACGCCCGCCTCCACCACTTGATCGCCGCGGTCGCCCTGACGGCGGCCGGGCTGGTGGCCGTACGGGGCGTCCTGGACCTGCGTACCGACGCGGACGGCGCGGAGGCGCCGCCGCACTTCGCGCTCCCGCCGAAGTCCGCGCTGTTCATCGGGGCGATCGGCTTCTGCGCGGTCTTCGCGGAGGGCGCGAGCATGGACTGGTCGGCGGTGTACCTGCGGGACGTGCTGGACACCGACGCCGGCCTCGCCGCCGCCTCCACCACCGCGTTCGCGCTCACGATGGCGCTCGCCCGGCTCGCCGGGGACAAGGTCGTGGACCGGTTCGGGCCCGTACGCACGGTCCGCGCGGGCGGCGCGCTGGCCACCGCGGGCGGGCTGCTCGTGGTGACGGTCCGGCATCCGGCCGCGGCCCTGGCCGGCTTCGGGCTGATCGGGCTCGGCATCGCCGTGGTGGTCCCGCTGGCCTTCGCGGCCGCCGCGCGCAGCGGCCCGGCCCCGGCGCAGGCCATCGCGGGTGTCGCGACGATCACGTACACCTCGGGGCTGATCGCCCCGTCGGCGATCGGCGCGGTGGCCGACGCGACCTCGCTGGTGGTGTCGTTCGGGCTGGTCACGCTGCTGTCGTTCGCGCTGATCGCGGGGGCGGCCGTACTGCGGCAGCGGCCGGTGGCGGCCGCCGGCGGGGCCGCCGACCCCGCCAATCGGGACGAACCTGCCGCTATCCAGCCGTAATATGTCGCCTGGCCGCCTGCGGCCTCGAAGCTTGACCGACCCGACCTGAGACACGAAATGCGGTGGAACATGGGCCTCGGCGTGCGCTGGACCCTGCACGGAGACGGGCGGACCCCCGCCCCCGGCGCGGTGGTGCGGCCGGACGAGCGGCTGTCGTGGCCGCGGACCGCGGGGCTGGGCGCCCAGCACGTCGTGGCGATGTTCGGGGCGAGCTTCGTCGCCCCGGTCCTGATGGGTCTGGACCCCAACCTCGCGATCATGATGTCGGGCGTCGCCACCGTCATCTTCCTGCTCGCGACGCGCGGCCGGGTCCCCTCGTACCTGGGCTGCTCGCTCTCCTTCGTGGGCGTGGCGGCGGCGATCCGGGCGAGCGGCGGGGACAGCGCGACCGTCACGGGCGCGGTGTTCGTGGTCGGCGCGGCGCTGTTCCTCGCGGGCCTGGCCGTCCAGCGGTTCGGGGCGCGGATCATCCACGCGGCGATGCCGCCGGTGGTGACGGGCGCGGTCGTGATGCTGATCGGCTTCAACCTGGCTCCGGTGACGGCGTCCACGTACTGGCCGCAGGACCAGTGGACGGCGCTGCTGACCATGCTGTTCACGGGGCTGGCCGTGGTCTGCCTGCGGGGCTTCTGGTCGCGCATCGCGATCTTCCTCGGCCTGATCTTCGGGTACGGCATCTCCTGGGTCTTCGACCTGGTCTTCGGCAAGATCCACTCCACCACGGGCGGACCGGACGCCGTCGACCACTGGCGGCTCGACCTGTCCGGGGTGGCCGAGGCCGACTGGATCGGGCTGCCCACCTTCCACGCGCCGGCCTTCGAGTGGTCGGCGATCCTGATCGCCCTGCCGGTCGTCATCGCGCTGATCGCGGAGAACGCCGGTCACATCAAGGCCGTCGGCGAGATGACCGGCGACCCGCTCGACGACAAGCTCGGCACCGCCATCGCGGCCGACGGCGCCGCCTCGATGCTCTCCACGGCCGTCGGCGGTCCGCCGAACACCACCTACTCCGAGAACATCGGCGTCATGGCGGCCACCCGGGTGTACTCGACGGCGGCCTACTGGGCGGCGGCCGGGTTCGCGCTCCTCTTCGGCCTGTGCCCCAAGTTCGGCGCGGTCGTCGCGGCGATCCCCGGCGGGGTGCTGGGCGGGATCACCGTGATCCTGTACGGCATGATCGGCCTGCTCGGCGCGCAGATCTGGATCAACGGCCGGGTGGACCTGCGCAATCCGCTGAACCTGGTGCCGGCCGCGGCGGGCATCATCATCGGCGTCGGCGGGGTCAAGCTGCACATCAGCGACAGCTTCGAGCTGGGCGGGATCGCGCTCGGCACGATCGTCGTCATCACCGGCTACCACGCGCTGCGGTACTTCGCGCCGGCGCACCTGAAGCAGCAGGAGCCGCTGCTCGACTCCGGCACTTCCGCGTACGACGACGGGGACGGCGGCGGCGACGGCAACGGCAACGGCGGCGGCCCGGACCGCGAGGGCTCCGGGGCCGCGGAAGGCTCCGGGGACAAGCGCGGTTGACGCGGTTTCGCCCGAACCGGCGAAGCGTACGGCCAAGTTCCCCTGATCCCGGCCCGCGACTGGGACGCTGCCTCCCATGGTCCCCATGGAAGCGGTGCTGGCGCGGATGCGCGCCCTGGAAGAGCGGCTCCCCGAGCGGGACGGCGTCGCCGTCTTCAACCGGGTGTACCTCACGGTGACGCAGACGCTCCACGAACGGATCTCCTACGGGGCGTTCCCCTCGCCGCGCAGGGCGGAGACGCTCAGCGTCCGCTTCGCCGAGCGTTACCTGTCGGCGGTGGAGACCGACCGGGCCCCGGCCTGCTGGCGGCCGCTGCTCCAGTACCGCCGCCATCCCGGGATCCGGCCGCTCCAGCACGCGCTGGCCGGGATCAACGCCCACATCGGGCACGACCTGGCGCTGGCGGTGGTCTCCACCTGCCGCTCCCTGGACTGCGAGCCGGCCGCGCTCGAAGCGGACTTCGACCGGGTCGGCGACACGCTGGTCTCCCTGGAGGAGCACATCCGGGAGGACCTGATGCCCGGTCCGGACGTCCTGGAGATCGCGGATCCGCTGACGCACCTGCTCGGCGCGTGGAGCCTGGAACGGGCCCGCGCGGGGGCCTGGGCGTCGGCCCGCCTGCTGTGGTCGCTGCGCCGCTCCCCCGATCTGGCGGAGGAGTTCACCGAGTCCCTCGACGCGGGCGTCGGCCTGGTCGGCCGCTGCCTCCTGACCCCGACGGGCTGACCCCGGCGAGGCTGACGCCCGCCGCCCTGTGCCGAGCCCCTCGCGGGCCGGTGCCGCAGCCGGCCCCGACCCAGCCGCCGTCCTCGGTACCCCGCCGGGCAGCCGCGCTCGCGCTCTCACGGGGTGCCGTGTTCCGCCGCTGCGCGGAGCTGTGCGCGTGGGGTCCCAGGGCGGCGCTGCGCGGGCCAGTCCCCTACCCACCCTTCCACCGTTCGCCGGGCTCCGCCCCGGCCCCACGCGGGGGGGGCGCCGCTCCCCGCGGGGCCCCCCCCCCCCCCCCCCCCCCCAAAAAG
>NZ_JBSGXB010000434.1:0-5018 GCF_053609185.1 Streptomyces sp. NPDC054956
GTACCCGGCCCGGGCGGACCGGATCCGGCGCCCCCGGCACCGCCGCAGCCCGAACCCGACCCCCAGCCTCCGCCGGCGCCCCGGCCCGAGCCGCGTCCCCGGCCGGGGCCCCTGCCCGGGCCGATACCGGCCCCGGAACCGGTCACGCAAGTCCGGGGAAGGGCGACCGGCACGGGTGGGCCGAGCGGACGCTTGGCGCACGGGGGAGCGGGTAGTCGCCGGACAGGAACCGCTTTGAGCAGCGGGAGGAACCATGACCCGACGCGTCCACGAAGTGATGACCGAGAACCCGGTGACCGTCGAAAGGCTGACGTCCCTGGCGGAGGCGGCACGGGTCATGCGTGACGCCGACATCGGGGATGTCCTGGTCGTCGACGAGGGGCGGCTGCGCGGCATCCTGACCGACCGGGACATCGTCATCCGCGCCATCGCCGAGAGCAAGCATCCCGGGGACACCACCGTCGACGCCGTCTGCAGTACCGAGCCGGTCACCGTCCGGCCGGACGACGGCGTCGACCACGCCGTCGCGCTGATACGCCGGCATGCGCTGCGGCGTCTGCCGGTGCAGACCGAGGACGGAGAACTCGTCGGCGTCGTCACCCTCGGCGATCTCGCCATCGAACAGGATCCGGGATCCGCGCTCGCGGCCGTCTCGGCGGCAGAGCCCGATACGTGACCCCGTCGACAGGAGGGCCGCACGAGGAGGGGGCCGGTACGCCTTCGATCGGACACCAGCTCGCGGACCACCCGGCCGGGTGATGTCCCCGCCACGCCCGTCGCACAGCCGCGGCCAAGGGCCGCGTACGGGCGAGAATGCACCGGCTCCGTAGTCCGTTCCCTTCGCGCAGGAGACTGATCCGTGCTCGAACGCAAGCAGCTCAAGAACCGTGCTCAGGTCACGTTCGTCCTCCCTGAGGACACTCCGGACGGCCCCGTCAGCGTGGTGGGTGACTTCAACCACTGGAACCCCGCCGCCCACCCCCTCGAGCCCCGCGGGGACGGCACGCGTGCCGCGACGGTCTCACTTCCCCGCCACAGCATGCACTCCTTCCGCTACCTCGCGGCCGGCGACTACTGGTTCAACGACGAGGCCGCCGACAGTCACGACGGCACCAACAGCCGCCTCCACACCTGACCCGCTCAGCCGCGCCCTGCCACCTCCTGCTCGCGGGCATCGAGGGCATCGAGGGCGGCTTCCGTCGTGCCCGCCCAGTGGCCGACGAGCTCCGCGTAGTGGGGGCTGCGTACGAGGAGTTCGGCATGGGTGCCCGAAGCCGTCCGGTCGCCGTCGAGGAACAGGACCCGGCGCGCCCGGGTCGCGGAGACGAGTCGGTGGGCGATGACGACGAGGGTGCCGGGGCGCTCGGCGAAGGCGGCCTCCGCGCGCGCCTCGGCGACCGGGTCCAGGTGGCAGGTCGCCTCGTCGAGGATCACCACCGGGGCGGCGCTGGCGTGGACCCGGGCCAGGGCGAACAACTGGCGTTCACCACTGGACAGTTCGGTGGCCGGGGAGCTCAACCGGGCGTCGAGTCCGCCGAGTCGGTCGATCACCCCGGTCAGCCCGACCGCCGCGGCGGAGCGCTCCAGTTGTGCCGGTCCGGCATCGGGAGCCAGATAGGCCAGGTTGGCTGCGACCGTGCCCGGGAAGACGTACGCCTCCTGCGGGACGAGGGCGAACAGCCGGCAGCGCAGTGCCTCCTCGAGGTCCGTCACCCGGCGGCCGTCGATGCTCACCGAGCCGGAGGTCGGGGGAACGATCCCGGCGAGCAGCGCGGCGAGGGTGGACTTGCCGATGCCGCTCGGGCCGACGATGGCGAGGTGGTCGCCGAACGGGACGTCCAGGCTGAGCCGGCGCAGTACGGGCTCGGCGTGCGGACCGTACGCGAAGTCGAGATCCCGAACCGAGAGGTCTGGGGTCGCCCCACGCGGGGCCGCAGTCACCGCCTCTGATGGCTGGGAAGGAGACCTGGAGGACCCGGGCGACCCTGAAGGCTGGCCCGACGTGGACGATCGAGCAGCGGATTCCGGCACCGTGGCCGCCTCGGCCAGCCTGTGGAGCACCACGCCCAACTGGCTCCAGTACCCGGACACCGCGCCGGCCAGCATCTGCAGGGCCGGCAGCAGGTGGGCCGCCACGTAGGCGGCCGCGCCGACCACGGCTCCGGGACCGACCGACCCTTGCGCCACCAGGCCCGGACCGGCCAACAGTAGGAGTATCAGCGGTAGTTGGCCGCCGAGCAGGACCACGGGAACCCGTAGTGCGGTCGTCCTCCCGACGGCGACCTGAGCCCTGGCGGCCCCGGCCGCTTCCTCCTCCACGATCGAAGCGGCGTACGGCTCGGCCGCCAGCGCCGTGATGTCGCGGGACGCGGCGAGCGCCGCCCCGGCGTGGCCCGCGACCTTCTCCTCGGCGAGGACGAGCAGCCGGCGGCGCGCCGTCAGCCGGCGCATCGACCAGAGGAACACCGCCAACGCCGGTACCAGGGGCCCCAGTACGAGTGCGGCGAGCAGCGGGTCGAGCGCGGCCAGTCCGATCACGGCGGCCAGCAGCGACACGCTCAGCGGCCGGGCGGTGCGCAGCAGGGTTCCGGTCAGGTTGCGGACGGTGTCCACCTGGCCGTTCAGTTGGGCGACGGCCGCGGAGCCGCCGCCGCGCCCGCCGGTGATGGCACGCTCCAGCACGCCGCGCACCACGCGGCGTACCAAGGTGTCCCGCAGGCTCTCGACGACCTGGGACAGGGGGGTGAACAGGGCGCGCTCGGCGGCCGCCCGGGCGAAGAACAGTCCGGCCAGCAGGGCGATCCACGCCAGTCCGACTCCCGGCCGGCCGGCCAGGAACCCGTGGTCGAGGGCGGCCGCGGTGACCCAGCCGGAGGCGAGGGCGGGGGTGGCCTCCAGGGCCGACCAGCCGGCGATCCGCCGCAGCGGCCCTCCGCTGCCGCGCAGTCCGTCGGCGAGCAGTCGGGCTGCGGGGGCGCTGAGCCCGAAGTCGATCCTCATCGGTGTTCGACGCGGCACCGCTGCTCCTCCTTCGTCGTGGGGTCCGGGTCGGTGAGGGGTTCGGGCGCGCCGGCCGGGCCGAAGACCGCCCGGTACTCGGGGTCCGCCCAGAGCCGGCCGTGCGGGCCGAAGGCGCGGATGCGGCCGCCGTCGAGCCAGGCGACGAGGTCGCAGCGGGCGGCGGTGGCGGCGCGGTGGGCCACCACGAGCCGGGTGTGGCCGTCGAGCAGTCCGGTGATGGAGCGGCTGACCTCGGCTTCGGTCGCGGTGTCCAGGCCCGAGGTGGCGTCGTCCATGACGTGGACCAGTGTCGGGCGGAGCAACGCCCGTGCCAGGCCGAGCCGTTGGCGCTCGCCGCCGGACATCGGGGTCTCGTCCAGCGGGGTGTCGTAGCCGGCCGGCAGACGTCGGACGAACCGGTCGGCCCGCGTGGCCCGGGCGGCCCGGACCACGTCCTCGCGGCCGATCCCGGGGCGCCCGAAGGAGATCGCCTCGTGGACCGTCCGCCCGTACAGCTCGGGCCGTTCGAAGGCGTGCACCACCAAGGTGCGCAGCCGTTCCAGGGGCAGGTCCCGCACCGGGACGCCACCGATCGTGATCTCGCCCTCGTCGGGGTCGGAGAGCCGGCCGAGCAGGCCGGCCAGCACGCTCTTGCCCGCACCGGTACGGCCGACCAGGGCGACGGAGGCGCCGGCGGGCAGGTCCAGGTCCAGCCGGTCCAGTACGGGACCGTCGGCGCGGCGGACGGTGACGCCCCGCAGCCGTACGGCGCCGTCCGCGGGGACGGTGCTCGCGGTGCCCCCGGCGGGCGGCTCGTGCCGGAACACCTCGCCGAGCCGGCGGGCACCGGCCCGGGCCTGGGCGATCCCGAGCAGGGCGTCGATCTGGTCGACCATGCCGGAGGCCAGGGCCAGGTATCCGGAGACGGCCAGCAGGCCCCCCGGGCTGAGCCGGCCGTCGGCCACCGCGAGGCCGGCCACGGCCAGGACCAGCACGTCGGTGAGGGGCAGCAGGAGCCCCAGGCGCCACACGACGTCCCGCTCGGTGCGCCACATCGCGCGTCCGGCGGCGGAGAGTTCGGGCAGCGGTTCGAGGACGCGGTCGGTCTCCGCGGCGAGGGTGCCCGCCGCGCGGATGGTGCGGACCCCGGCGAGCGCGGCCACCAGCCCGTCGGCGATCCTGGACTGGGCCCCGAGGTAGTTCTCCTGGGCCCGGCCCGCCTCCTTCATGAAGCGCTGGGCGATCAGTACGGTCAACGGCATGGCCAGGGTGAAGGCCAGCCCGGCCTGCCAGTTCGTCCACCACAGGGCGGCCAGCGCCGCCACCGAGCCCAGGAGCGAGATCGCGCTCTCGGCGGCCCGGGCGGGCAGGCCCGCGGCCATCGGTGCCGACTGCACGACCTGGGTGACCGCGTCGCCGACGGCGTGCGGGGACCGGGGGCCCAGTGACAGGAGGTGGCGGACCGTCAGCATGCGCAGCCGCAGGGTGCCGGTGGCGTTCGCGGAGGTGGCCAGCGGTCCCGCGGCGGCCTCGCAGAGCCCGCCGACGACCAGCACCGCCGCCAGCAGGGTGGCCGGGCCGCGGACGTCGGTGCCGTCGAGCACGGCGCCGACCGCGGTGGCGAGGAGGGTCGGCAGGGCGATGCCGACCGAGATCCGGACCGCCATGAGGACGGCCAGGCCGATCAGCCGCAGCCGTACGGGTGCCAGGGCCTCGCGGACCGGCTGCCGGGCCGGGAGCGTGCGCTTCCCGGTCCGTCCGGCCGGTGCGGCGTAGCCGGTGTGGTGCTCAGTCACCGGTGGCGGCCGTGGCCGGGCACGAGACGCAGCAGGTCCGGCAGCAGCGCTCGTAGGCGAGCGGTTCCGGCGTGGGCAGGAGCTGCAGGGCGTCGGGGTCGATCTCCATGGCGGTTTTCCTCTCGGGGAGTTGACGGCCACCGGGTTGCCGCGGCGTGCGGGGAGTGCCGGGGCGGGGGCAGCCTTGGGGGCGGGCCGTCCGGCTCCGGCGGGGCCTGCCGC
>NZ_JBSGXB010000435.1:0-5007 GCF_053609185.1 Streptomyces sp. NPDC054956
GGGGCGCACCGGTCGCCTCGAACAGCGGGCGGTTCTCGGCGAGGATCTCCAGACCGCGGCCCTCGTTGCGGGAGAGGGCGCAGAACTCCAGGTGGAGGCCGACCTCCTCCTGCGTTCCGGTGTTGCCCCGGACCTGGCGGTACCCGCTGAGGTGGTGGGAACGGGCCTCGTCCGTACGGCCGGAGCGCAGCAGCGGCAGGAGGGAGCGCGCGCGGCTCAGCTGCGGTTCCTCGCTGCAACCGCTCTCCCCGTCGAGGACCGGACGCCAGGCCTCCAGCGCCCCGGCGTCGTCGCCGGACGACACCTGGTGCTCGGCGAGGTTGCGGATCTCGCAGGCCTCGCAGTCGCTCAGTTCGGTACGGGGGCGGGTGGCCCAGAGGTCGTAGGCGTCGGCGAGGCCGGCGCCCGTGTGGTGCGCGACGTGGTAGCGCATGGCCGCGACCGGCTGCATGCCGTGGCCGGCCGCCGTGTAGCGGGTGCGCATCGTGTCGATCCAGCCCTCGATCGCGGCCAGCGGCACCTCGGGCACCTGCAGCAGGGAGGTCGTCACCCACTTGAAGCGCCAGAAGACCTGATGGGCCTCCCACTGGCTGAACGATTCGGGGGCGGTGTCCCACAACTTGAGCAGCCGGGCGAACACGACGGGCGACTTGCGGTGCTCGCCGGTGAACTCGTAGGAGGTCATCAGCTCCAGCAGGGCCGTGACGAGGGTGTCGGGCTTATCGAAGGGTTCGGCCGCTTCGACGAGCTCCTCGGCGGTGACGGTGCGCTGCAGGCCGTGCGGCCGGTCGTGGTTCTCGCGGAGCGCCTCGACCACGGCCTCGGGGGTGTCCAGCATCTACAGTTCCTTCCGGGGCTCGGAGCCGGGTGCCGCCGTGCCGGTGCGGTGCATGGCGTGGGTGAGCAGGCCGATGAAGGCCCGGTTGAGCAGGGCGCTCTCGCTCGCCCGGAGCGGGCGGCGGCTGAGCAGCAGCGCCTGACCGTAGAGGGCTTCGGCGGTCGTGACGGCCAGTCCCCGCTCGGCGATGGTGATGGCCTGGCGCACCAGCGGGTTGAGGTGGTTCAGGACGAGCTGGGCCCGCGGGGTCTCGTGGCGCAGGGAGCCGAGGATGTCGGCCCAGACGCCGTCGCTGTCGGCGGCCAGGCTGGACCTGGTCCGCTCGTGGCGCGCCTCCCGGTTGTCGAGGAGGAGGGCGGGGGCGGTGACGGGCTGGAAGTCGCGCAGGACGACGTCGCAGTCGTGGACGCCGATGGTCTCCCGGGCGACGGCGAGGAAGGCCGCCGCGCGCAGCTCCGCGGACGGGTCGACGGCGTCGAGGTGGGCGGTGACGGTGGCCGGGTCGAGGTCGGTGACGGCCGTGCCGGGACGGATCTCCGGCAGCCGGTGCACGAGGTCGCGGTCGTAGGTGTAGCCGCCGTTGACGACGCCCAGACCGGCGGCCGAGGCGATCGGCGCGACCTGGCGGAACTCCTCGACGCTGCGGGTGACCAGGAGCGTCGGGTGGGTCCGCGCGAACTCCTCCAGCGTGACGTTCCCGTCGGTGGTCTCGAACGGCAGCCACGGCAGGACGATGCGCAGAAGTTCGTCGTCGTAGCGGGCGAGCGCCTTCACAGCGAGGTGGTGCGTTTCGATGAAGCGGTGCAGCAGGGACGGGTCGCTGGCGGCGAGCCCGGTGAGCCAGTCGCGGATCCGCTCGCCGAGGGCGTCCCGTACGGCGGAAAGGGTCCCGTCCTCGTACAGGGCCTCGCGCGAGGCGGTCGGGCGCAGGCTGGTGGTGTCGACGACGCAGCGGACGAAGAACGCCCATTCCGGGAGCAGCTCCGGCGCCTGGTCGGTGAGGAGCATGCCCTTGAGGTGGACGCGGTGGCCGGCCCGCTGGGCCGGGCTCACGGCCGTGGGCAGGACGTAGGCGACGCCGCGCAGCCCGGCGGCCGGCAGGTCGAGCTCGATGGTGTCGAGGGGGGTGAAGTCGAACCGGCTGCGGCAGTACGCGGTCATCGCCTCGCGGCGGGCCAGCGGGGAGCGGTGGGTCTGTTCCCAGGGGGGCGTGTCGTTGACGCGGTGGGTCTCGCCCCGCGGTCCGACGACGGTGACCTCGTGCCGCAGGAGGCCGCCGTAGTGCCGGGCCAGGGAGACGACCTGCTGCGGGCTGGTCCACTCGGCGGTGTCGGTGCGCGGGGTGAGGGTGACGGTGGTGCCCGGCTCCGGGACGGCCGAGGCGGGCAGGGCGCGGATGGTGTAGCGGCCGTCGGAGTGGCCGCGCCATTCGACGGCGGGTGCGCAGGGGTCGGCCGCCGAGCGGCTGAGCACCGTGATCTCGTCGGCGACGACGAAGCAGGCGAGCAGGCCGATGCCGAACTGTCCGATGAAGTCCCCGCGGGCGGCGTCGAGCCCGGCGCCGTCCAGGGCGCCGTCGGAGGTCCGCTTGGAGCTGCGGCCGATGGTGGCGAGGAACCGGTGGACGTCGGCCTCGGTCAGGCCGATGCCGGTGTCCGTGACGGTGAGGGTGTCGCCGGTGCGCACGGTGATGGTGGCGGGGGCGCCGGGCGTGACGGCCTGGCGGGCGGTGATGGCGTCCACGGCGTTCTGCAGCAGCTCGCGCAGGTAGACGCGGGGGCTGGAGTAGAGGTGGTGGGAGAAGAGGTCGACCAGGCCGCGCAGGTCGACCTGGAAGGTGTGCGAAGTCTCGGAATCGGGCACCTGGCTACGTCTTTCGGTGGGCCCGTCGGCGCCGTGGGCGGCGCGGGCGGGAAGGGGAAGGAAGGGGAAGGAAGGGGTGCGCGGGGCGCGAGGTACGGCGGGGCCGACGTCACGCGACCGGCCGCCCGGCTCCGCGACGCGCGCGGAGGTACGGGGCGTCAGCGGCCGGGTCGCCGCGGCGGAGCCGGGAGCGGCCGGGGCCGGGACCGGCCACCGGAAGCACGGCGGCAGTGACCGCCGTAACGGCCGTGGCCCTCGGCCAACGCGGCCAACGCGGCCAACGCGGCCAACGCGGCCAACGGCTCAGCGTCCGGTCGACGAACGCTGTTTCCGGTAGGCCGCGGCAGGGTTGGAGCCGTTGATGTAGTACCAGGGGAACTCGGTGACGCGGCCCTCCGTGGCACGGAAGCACTCCCCCGCCCCGTCGCGGTCCCCCGCGAGCGAGAACGCCATGGCGAAGGTGTTCAGGACCTGCGCCCACCCGGCCCGGCGCACGAAGTCCGGGTGGCGGAAGGAGTGGTCGGCCGCCTCGCGCAGGGACGCGACGACCTCGGGCCCGCGCATGTACGCGTCGTCCGGACCGGCGTCGAGGGACAGCCACTGCTCGATGTGCGCGATGGCGACGAGCTGGCCCAGCTGCGTGCCGGCGGGGGCGCCGAACGCGGACGCACGGGCGAAGGCGTGCATCTCCTCGTGCGAGCCGCCCCACTTCTCGCAGACCTGCTGCAACTGCTGCTGGTGCGCTCCCAGGTGGTGCGGGTCGCGGCGCACGGTCGCCTCGAAGCGGCGGCGCGCGGCGGCCGGCCCGACCTCGAGGCCGCGGCCGGTGACCTGGAGGGCGTACCAGGGCGAGGTCCACTCGGGCTCGCGCTCGGCCGCCTCGTACAGCCATTCCTCGGCGGTGCGCAGCCGGCTGTGGAACACCTCGAACTGCGCGTGCGAGACCTCCGAGGCCCGGGCGCCGGTACGGGCCTCCCAGCCCCAGCTGAGGTGGCGGACCCCCGCCACGAGCCGGGGCAGTGCCGCGTCGGGTTCCCGTTCGAGGGCCGGGACGATCCACCGCTCCACCCCGGCGGTGTCGCCGATGGCCCACAGCAGCTCGGTCCGGTCGTCGCTCTCGGGACGTGCTTCGAGCACCTCGCGTACGGCGTTCCAGTTCCCGGCCGCGGCGGCCTCGCGCACGCGCCGTACGTCGGGATCCCCGGAGTCCTCCTGGACCCGTGCGACCGGCTTGCCGGTCCATTTCCCCAGCGTAAGCCCCCATTGACGGAGCAACGCCATGTCCCCACCCCTTGCTTCTTTGCGAACCGGGAAGGAATGGATCACCTCCCGTGAGAGAAGTGACTACCACGTACGACCGACAATCGCACTTCCGTTTCCCGGGACCGTGGCGGCGCGGAGCGGAAAGGAGGTGCTCGCGGCTTCCGACGGTGGCAGGCTGCTCCGGTGAACCGTGAACAGATGTCCCAGATCGCCCATGCCCACCACCCGATCAAGTCGCCGCTCGACGACGATTCGGTCCGTGAACTGCTCCGGCACGGGATCTCCCGACCCGACGCGCGCGTGCTCGATCTCGGCTGCGGTGGAGGAGAGTGGCTCCTGCGCGCCCTGGCGGCCAATCCGCTCCTGCGCGCCGAGGGCGTCGACATATCCGAGGAGGCGCTGGCCCAGGCCGCCAAGAACGCGAGCGACCTCGGCGTCGAGGAACGCCTGGTGCTCCACCAGCAGCCCGCCGCAGACTTCTCCTCCGCGCACCTCTTCGACCTGGTGCTCATCGTCGGGTCCACCCACGCCTTCGACGGCCTGCTCCCGACTCTCGCGGCGGCCCGCAAACTCCTGGCCCCGGGCGGTCGCGTCCTGATCGGCGACGGGTTCTGGGAGAAGGAGCCTTCCGCCGAAGCCGTCGAGTTCTTCGGCGAGTTGGCGGACCTGGCGTCCACCTTGGATCTCGTGACCGCCGACGGGTGGGCGACCGTTCACGGCCATGTCAGCACCCGCCGGGAACTGGACGACTACGAGTGGGCGTGCTGGGGGTCCATGGCCGCGTGGGCCCTGGACCACCCCGATCATCCGGACAGTTCCGAAGTCCTGGCGACCTCCGCCGCGCGCCGCTCCGACTGGCTGCACATCTACCGGGACAGCTTCGGCTTCGTCTCCCTGGTCCTGCGCCCGACCACCGGCCGGTAGCTGCCCGGGCGAGCCCACCCACCGGGGGCAGGGAGCCTGAGGGCTCCCCCGGCCCGTCGCCGGCCGTGGCGATGGGCCTATGCGCCGATGTACCGATGTGACGATGTGACGACGAGGGG
>NZ_JBSGXB010000436.1:0-4960 GCF_053609185.1 Streptomyces sp. NPDC054956
CGGCGGCCCCCGCCTCCGCGCACTCCTCACCGCGCTCGCCCTGCGCGCCGACACCTCCGCCACCCACCCGGTCCGCCCCCTCTTCCGTCAACGCACCCCTGGAGCACCCCGTGAGAACCGCCGTAGTCATCGGAACCGGACTGATCGGCACCTCCGCGGCGCTCGCCCTCGCCTCCCGCGGGATCGCCGTCCACCTGGCCGACCGCGATCCGGGGCAGGCACGTACCGCCGCCGCGCTGGGCGCCGGTACGGAGGACGCGTACGAGGGCCGGGCCGACCTCGCCGTCATCGCCGTGCCGCCGGCCCACGTGGCCGCCACCCTCGCCGACGCGATCGGCCGGGGCCTGGCCCGCGCCTACGTGGACGTCGCCAGCGTCAAGGGCGGACCGCGGCGGGAGCTGGACGCGCTCGGCGTGGACACCAGCCAGTACATCGGTACGCACCCGATGGCGGGCAAGGAGCAGTCCGGACCGCTCGCCGCCTCCGCGGACCTCTTCGAGGGCCGGCCCTGGGTGCTGACGCCGACCCCCGAGACCGCCCACGAGGTGCTGAACCTGGCGCTGGAGCTGGTGGCGCTCTGCAAGGCCGTACCGGTGGTCATGGACGCCGACGCGCACGACCGCGCGGTGGCGCTGGTCTCGCACACCCCGCAGCTCGTCTCCAGCATGGTCGCGGCCCGGCTCGAGGAGGCCGACGAGACGGCGGTGCGGCTGTGCGGGCAGGGCATCCGGGACGTGACGCGGATCGCCGCCTCCGACCCGCGGCTGTGGGTGGAGATCCTCTCGGCGAACCCCGGACCGGTCGCGGACGTGCTGGCCGGGATCGCCGCCGACCTGGACGAGACCGTACAAGCCCTGCGGGGCCTGGAGTCCGCGGACGAGGACAAGCGCCGCGGCGGCGCGGCCGGCATCGAGGACGTACTGCGCCGGGGCAACGCGGGCCGGGTCCGGGTGCCGGGCAAGCACGGGGCGGCGCAGACCGCGTACGAGACGGTGGCCGTGTTCATCTCCGACCAGCCCGGAGAGCTCGCGCGGATCTTCGCCGACGCAGGGCGGGCCGGGGTCAACATCGAGGACGTACGGATCGAGCACGCGACGGGTCAGCAGGCGGGGCTCGTGCAGTTGATGGTGGAGCCGCGGGCGGTGGCCGGCCTCCAGGCCGAGCTGCGCGGACGCGGCTGGGCGCTGCGCCAGTCCTAGCGGGCCGGGTGCGGCGCCGTTGCCGGGGGCGCTGCCCCCGGACCCCCGCGCCTCAAACGCCGGCGGGGCTGAAAGATCGCCTCAAACGCCGGCGGGGCCGGATTTGCCTCCGGCGGCGCCTCAAACGCCGGCGGGGCTGGATTGGCGGGATCGAGGGCTGTCGGGGCCCGGTAACCTGGGGGAGGGGCGCTATTGGCGCGCCCGGACACGTACGCGCAACCAGGAAGGTGCCCGCACCGTGGAAACCGTAGCTCCGTCCGCCGTGATCGTCGCCATCGACGGTCCCTCCGGCACGGGCAAGTCCAGCACTTCCAAGGCCGTGGCCGCCAAGCTCGGGCTGCGCTACCTGGACACCGGTGCCCAGTACCGGGCCATCACCTGGTGGATGATCACCAACGGCGTCGACACCGACGACCCGCAGGCCATCGCGCTCGCGGCGGGCAAGCCGGCCATCGTGTCCGGCACCGACCCCTCCGCGCCCACCATCACCGTCGACGGCCTGGACGCCTCCGGCCCGATCCGGACCCAGGAGGTCACCTCCAAGGTCAGCGCCGTGAGCGCCGTCCCCGAGGTGCGCACCCTGATCACGGAGCTCCAGCGGACCATCGCCGCCGAGGCGGCCGAGGAGGCCGACGGGATCGTCGTCGAGGGCCGGGACATCGGCACCACCGTCCTGCCCGGCGCCGACCTCAAGATCTTCCTCACCGCCTCCGCCGAGGCCCGCGCCGCCCGCCGCAGCGGCGAGCTGCGCGGCAAGGAGGCCGCGAACCTCGCGGCCACCAAGGAGGCGCTGATCAAGCGCGACGCCGCCGACTCGGGCCGCAAGACCTCGCCGCTGGCCAAGGCCGGCGACGCGGTCGAGGTGGACACCACCGAGCTCACGCTGGACCAGGTCATCGAGTGCGTGGTCACCCTGGTGGAGGAGAAGCGGGCGGGCCGCAAGTGAGCGAAACGCCCTCCCTCAAGGGTGCGGCGGTCGGCCGGAGGATCGGCATCGGTCTCATGTACGGGCTCTGGAAGCCGCGCGTGCTGGGGGCCTGGAAGGTCCCCGCGTCCGGCCCCGTGATCCTGGCCGTGAACCACTCCCACAACATCGACGGGCCCATGGTCATGGGCACGGCCCCCCGGCCGCTGCACTTCCTGATCAAGAAGGAGGCGTACGTCGGCCCGCTCGGCCCCTTCCTCGAAGGGATCGGGCAGGTGAAGGTGGACCGCTCCGGCGCCGACCGGGGCGCGATAAGCCGCGCCCTGAGCGTCCTGGAGAACGGCGGCGCCCTGGGGATCTTCCCCGAGGGCACCCGGGGCGACGGCGACTTCGCCTCGCTGCGCGCGGGCCTCGCGTACTTCGCGGTCCGCTCCGGCGCGCCCATCGTGCCGGTAGCCGTGCTGGGCAGCACCGAGAACCGCGGCCGCGTCGTCAAGGCGCTGCCGCCGCTGAAGAGCAGGGTCGACATCGTCTTCGGCGATGCCTTCGACGCCGGGGACGGCAGTGGCCGCCGTACCCGTACCGCGCTGGACCAGGCCACCGTACGCATCCAGGACCGGCTGACCGCCCACCTGGCCGACGCCAAGCGCCTCACCGGGCGCTGAGCGAGACTTGACCTAGTAGTGGAACCGCGCTGCGCGGGCCCCACCGACCACCACGAACGACGAGGAACGGACTTCATGAACGACCAGCACGACCACGGAGCACTTGGCGATGCCGAGTACGCGGAGTTCATGGAGCTCGCCGCGGAAGAGGGCTTCGACATCGAGGACGTCGAAGGCGCGATCGAGGAAGCGGGCCACGGCCCGCTGCCGATCCTCGCCGTCGTCGGCCGGCCGAACGTCGGCAAGTCGACCCTGGTGAACCGGATCATCGGCCGCCGCGAGGCGGTCGTCGAGGACAAGCCCGGCGTCACCCGCGACCGCGTCACCTACGAGGCGGAGTGGGCCGGCCGCCGGTTCAAGGTCGTCGACACCGGCGGCTGGGAGCAGGACGTCCTCGGCATCGACGCCTCCGTCGCCGCCCAGGCCGAATACGCCATCGAGACCGCCGACGCCGTCGTCTTCGTCGTGGACGCCAAGGTCGGCGCCACCGACACCGACGAGGCCGTCGTCCGGCTGCTCCGCAAGGCCGGCAAGCCCGTCGTCCTGTGCGCCAACAAGGTCGACGGCCAGAGCGGCGAGTCCGACGCGGCCTCCCTGTGGTCGCTCGGCCTCGGCTACCCGCACCCGGTTTCCTCGCTGCACGGCCGCGGCACCGGCGACATGCTCGACGCCGTCCTGGAGGCCCTCCCGGAGGCGCCCGAGCAGCGCTTCGGCGCCGTCGTCGGCGGTCCCCGCCGGATCGCGCTCATCGGCCGCCCGAACGTCGGCAAGTCCTCCCTCCTGAACAAGGTCGCCAAGGAGGACCGGGTCGTCGTCAACGAGCTGGCCGGCACCACCCGCGACCCGGTCGACGAGCTGATCCAGCTCGGCGGGGTCACCTGGAAGTTCATCGACACCGCGGGCATCCGCAAGAAGGTCCACCTCCAGCAGGGCGCCGACTACTACGCCTCGCTGCGTACGGCCGCCGCCGTGGAGAAGGCGGAGGTCGCGGTCATCCTGATCGACACGACCGAGAACATCTCCGTCCAGGACCAGCGCATCATCACCATGGCCGTCGAGGCGGGCCGCGCGATCGTGATCGCGTACAACAAGTGGGACAACCTCGACGAGGAGCGCCGCTACTACCTCGAGCGCGAGATCGAGACCGAGATGCAGCAGGTCTCCTGGGCGCCCCGGGTGAACGTCTCGGCGCTCACCGGCCGCCACATGGAGAAGCTGGTCCCGGCGATCGAGACCGCGCTCGCGGGCTGGGAGACGCGCGTTCCCACCGGCCGGCTGAACGCCTTCCTCGGCGAGGTCGTCGCGGCCCACCCGCACCCGATCCGCGGCGGCAAGCAGCCCCGCATCCTGTTCGGCACCCAGGCGGGCAGCAAGCCGCCGCGGTTCGTCCTCTTCGCCTCGGGCTTCCTGGAGCACGGCTACCGGCGCTTCATCGAGCGCCGCCTGCGCGAGGAGTTCGGTTTCGAGGGCACCCCGATCCACATCTCGGTCCGGGTGCGCGAGAAGCGCGGCGCGCAGTACAAGAAGAAGAAGTAGCGGCGGGACGCCGGGGCGAAGCGGCCCCGGGTGAGTGGGGTGCGTTCCCGCGTCGTCCGGTGCGGGGACGTGCCCCACTCACCCGAGGCCGCTTTCAGTAGCCCCGGCGGGGAGCGGGCGGCAGGGCCGCCGGGATGTGGTGCGTCCCGGTCTGGTGCTGGCGCCCGTTCGCGTATCCGGTGCTCGGGGCGGCGCCCGCGTACGAGTACTGCGGCTGCGGGGCGTAGGCGGGCTGCCAGGCGTCCGCGGGCTGCCAAGAGGAACCGTTCCAGCCGGCCGCGTAGGAGGCGCCGGAGCCGCCGCCGTACGCACCGGAGCCGGTGGGGTACGCGCCCGCGGCGTACGAGCCGCCGTAGGAGAAGGCCGTGAAGCCCAGGTCCTCCTCGCCCGTGCGGTCTCCCGGGAGGGCCCGGAAGGCGCGCAGGTACTCCGAGTACAGCGTGTCGTAGATCGGGGTGTGCGAGGTGGCGGGAGCGCCGGCCGGCTCCCGTACGGATCGCATCGGGGGGACGCTGCTCGGATAGGACGGGGCGCGGGAGACATCGTAGGAATGCACGTATCAGCCAACGAAACCGGCGCCCCACGGATGCGGGGTCGCGGGGCGGAAAACGCAGATCGCCGGGGGTGCGCGGGAC
>NZ_JBSGXB010000437.1:0-4952 GCF_053609185.1 Streptomyces sp. NPDC054956
CCCCCGCACCTTCCTGGTGCGGGGGCCCTTTCGTACGTCCGGGCCGGTCAGCCGGTGTTGCGCAGGCCGGCGGCGACGCCGTTGACGGTGAGGAGGAGGGCCCGGGAGAGGATCGGGTCGGCTTCCTCGCCGCGTGCGGCGGCGGCCCGCTGGCGGGCGAGCAGGGACACCTGGAGGTAGGAGATCGGGTCCAGGTAGGCGTCGCGGACCGAGAAGGTCTGCTGGAGGACCGGGTTGGAGTCGAGGAGCTTCTCGCCGCCGGTGATGCGCAGGACCTCGCGGACGGTCAGCTCGTGCTCGGCCTCGATGCGGGCGAAGACGTGCTTGAGGTTCTCGGGCACGAGGGTGTCGACGTAGTGGCGGGCGATCCGCAGGTCGGTCTTGGCCAGCGTCATCTCGACGTTGGACAGGAAGTTGCGGAAGAAGTGCCAGCGCTCGCCCATTTCGGCGAGGGCGTCGCCCTGGCCGGCCTCGCGCAGGGCCTTGAGGCCGGAGCCGACGCCGTACCAGCCGGGGACGATCTGGCGGGACTGGGTCCAGCCGAAGACCCACGGGATGGCGCGCAGTCCGTCGAGGCCGGCGCCGGAGTCGGGGCGGCGCGAGGGGCGCGAGCCGAGGTGCAGGTCGGCGAGCTGGTCGACGGGGGTGGCGGCGAAGAAGTACGCCGGCAGGTCCGGGTCCTCGACGAGCTCGCGGTACGCGCCGTGCGCGGCGTCGGAGACGACGTCCATGGCGGCGTCCCAGCGGGCGAGGTCCTCGTCGGACTGGCGCGGGGCCGTGTGCAGGGCGGAGGCCTGGAGGGTGGCCGCGACGGTCAGCTCCAGGTTCTCGCGGGCCAGGGAGGGGACGAGGTACTTGTCGGAGATGACCTCGCCCTGCTCGGTGACCTTGATCTCGCCCTCGAGGGTGCCCCAGGGCTGCGCGAGGATCGCGTCGTGCGAGGGGCCGCCACCGCGGCCGACGGTGCCGCCGCGGCCGTGGAACAGGCGCAGGCGCACGCCGTAGCGGTGGGCGACGTCGCGGAGCCGGCGCTGGGCACGGTGGATCTCCCACTGGCTGGTGGTGATGCCGCCGAACTTGGAGGAGTCGGAGTAGCCGAGCATGACCTCCTGGACGTCGCCGCGCAGGGAGACCAGGCGCCGGTAGGAGGGGTCGGCGAGCATCTCGTCGAGGATGACGTCGGCGGCCTTGAGCTCGTCGGTGGTCTCCAGGAGCGGGACGATGCCGATCTTGGCCCAGCCGCCGTGCAGGTCGATGAGACCGGCCTCGCGGGCGAGGACGGCGGCGGCGAAGACGTCGTCGGCGCCCTGGCACATCGAGATGATGTAGGACTCGATGACCTCGGGGCCGAACTTCTCGAAGGCGTCCTTGATGGCGCCGAACACGCCGAGGGTCTTCTGGCCGGCCGCGTCGAGCGGGGCCGGGGTGGGCGCCAGCGGGCGGCGGGAGCGCAGCTCCTTGGCCAGGAGCCGGCCGCGGTAGTCGCGGGGCATGTCCGCGTAGCGCCAGGACTCCTCGCCGAGCCGGTCGAAGAGCTGGCCCAGCGCGTGGTGGTGGGCGTCCGCGTGCTCGCGTACGTCCATGGTGGCGAGCTGGAGGCCGAAGGCGGCCAGGGTGCGGATGGTGCGGTCCATGCGGCCGTCGGCGAAGAGGGCGCCGCGGTGCTCGCGCAGGGAGGTCTGGATGAGGGTGAGGTCGGTGAGGAGCTCGGCGGTGCCGAGGTAGTCGCGGCCTTCCTCGTGCGGGGTGCCCTTGGCGAGGCGCTCGCGGGTGTTGAGGAGCTTCTGGCGGACGCAGGTGGCCTTGAGGCGGTACGGCTCCTCCGCGTTCAGCCGCTTGTAGCGGGGGCTGATCTCGGGGAGGCGCTCCAGGTCGGCCTGGAGGGAGGTGAGGAGTTCCTCGGTGGCCCCGGTGTAGCGGATGGAGTTCGACAGCAGCCCGCGCAGGAAGTCGATGAGCTCGAGGGCGTCGGTGATGCCGTGCTCGTGCTGGAGGATCAGCACGTCGCGGGTGACCTCGGGCGTGACGTTGGGGTTGCCGTCGCGGTCGCCGCCGATCCAGGTCCCGAAGGTGAGGGGGCGGGTCCCGGCGGGGATCTCGATGCCGACGCGCTGGAGCTCGGCCGCGAGGTCCTCGAGTACGTCGCCCACCGCGCCGGCGTGCAGCTCGTCGAGGTAGTAGATGGCGTTGCGGGCCTCGTCGGCGGGCTCGGGACGCACGACGCGCAGCTCGTCCGTCTGCCAGACGAGGTCGATGTTCTCCGCGAGGCGCAGGTCGTGGCGGCGGCGCTCCCCGGCGCCCGCGACGGGCTCCTCCAGCAGAGCGGCGATGCGGCGCAGCTTGTTCAGGACGCTGCGGCGGGCCGCTTCGGTCGGGTGCGCGGTGAAGACGGGGCGGACGTTGAGGTTCTTGACCGTCTCGCGCAGGTGCTCCGGGTCCGCGTCCTTGAGCATGTCGGCGGTACGGGCCAGGAGGCCGCCCTCGGCGGCGCGGTGGGCGCGCAGCTCCTTGCCGCGGTGCACCTGCTCGGTGACGTTGGCGAGGTGGAAGTAGGTGGAGAAGGCGCGCACGAGCTTGGCGGCGGTCTCCAGGTCGGTGTCGCCGAGCAGCTCGGCGGCCGCGATGCCGTCGGTGCGGGTGAGGGCTCGAACGCGTTCGACCAGGTCGAGGAGGTCCTGGCCCTCCTGACGTACGAGGGTCTCGCCGAGGAGGTCGCCGAGGCGGCGGATGTCCGCGCGCAGCTCGGCGTTGGCGGCGGCGACGGCGGTGGTCGCGGCGTCGGCGTTGGTCGAGTGGGCCTGGTCGGCACTGCTCACAGGTGCGGCTCCTTGCAGTGTTTCGAGCGCTACTGGGAGGTGGGCTCCGGTTTGCGCGCGCGGGAGAGGGGCCTCTCCGGACCGTCCCCGGCCATGGCCGGGGGGTGCCCGGGGGAGGGATTCCCGCAGGTGCGCAGCTCGGGCTGCCCGTGCGGACCGCGCTGTCCGACGAGACCAGGATAGGCGGCCCGTCCTCGTGCCCCGGTCCGTGTGTCACCAGGCGGGACGGCCGTGGTGGGGGCCGCGCGGGCGGGCGGGCCGATGAGCCCGCGAGGTGGGGCCGGCAGGCCCGTGCGGGCGGGTCGCGGGACACGGTGGCGGGCGCGCTCCTCTTGCCGCGTGCGGGACCTTTGCCATACTTACGTTGCCGTAGGTTACGCGTCCGTAGGGAGCGTGGCCGGGCGGCGCGCCTGCCGACACCCTCACCCTCAGGGGACACCTATGACCATCAGTCCCGACGTGCTCGAGGACGCCTCGGCGCCCTCCGGCGCGTCCGTGCCGTCCGCGACACTGGGCGGTGAGAGCAAGCGGTCCGTGGAGCAGATCGCGCTGCTGCTGTTCATCACCGTCCCCTTCCTCGCACTGCTGGCGGCGATTCCGCTCGCCTGGGGCTGGGGGGTGAGCTGGCTGGACGTGGGCCTGATGGTGTTCATGTACTTCCTGGCCTGCCACGGCATCACGATCGGTTTCCACCGCTACTTCACACACGGTTCCTTCAAGGCGAAGCGGCCGCTGCGGATCGTGCTGGCGATCATGGGGTCGATGGCGGTGGAGGGGCCGCTGGTGCGCTGGGTGGCCGATCACCGCAAGCACCACAAGTACTCCGATCACGAGGGTGACCCGCATTCGCCGTGGCGGTTCGGCGAGACGCTCCCGGCGCTGATGAAGGGGCTGTGGTGGGCGCACATCGGCTGGCTCTTCGACGAGGAGCAGACCGATCAGCAGAAGTACGCCCCGGACCTGATCAAGGATCCGGCGATCCGGCGGATCTCGCGCGACTTCATCTTCTGGACGATGTTCTCGCTGGCGCTGCCGCCGCTGGTGGGCGGTCTGGTGACGATGTCGTGGTGGGGCGCGTTCACGGCCTTCTTCTGGGGTTCGCTGGTGCGCGTCGCCCTGCTGCACCACGTGACGTGGTCGATCAACTCGATCTGCCACGCGGTGGGCAAGCGTCCCTTCAAGTCGCGCGACCGCAGCGGCAACGTGTGGTGGCTCGCGGTGCTGTCGTGCGGCGAGTCCTGGCACAACCTGCACCACGCGGACCCGACGTCGGCCCGGCACGGTGTGCTGCGCGGCCAGGTCGACTCCAGTGCCCGGCTGATCCGCTGGTTCGAACAGCTGGGGTGGGCGTCGGACGTGCGCTGGCCCTCGGAGGCCCGCATCGACGCCCGGCGCAAGGAAGAAGCGTCGAACGCGGCATGATGGGGGGCGTGGCGATCGACGGCAGCAGTTCCAGCAGCGACAAGCCCAGGCGTGGCCGCCGGGTCCGGATGACGGGCGCCGAACGGCGCCAGCAACTGCTGGACATCGGTCGCATCCTGTTCGCGGAGAAGGGCTTCGAGGGCACGTCCGTGGAGGAGATCGCGGCCAAGGCCGGGGTGTCCAAGCCGGTGGTGTACGAGCACTTCGGCGGCAAGGAGGGCCTGTACGCGGTCGTCGTCGACCGGGAGATGCGCCAGCTGCTGGACGGGGTGACGGGCGCGCTGACGGCCGGGCACCCGCGGGAGCTGCTGGAGCAGGCGGCGTTCGCGCTGCTCGACTACATCGAGAACTACACCGACGGTTTCCGGATCCTGGTCCGCGACTCCCCCGTGGCCCAGTCGACGGGCACCTTCGCCTCGCTGATCAGTGACATCGCCACGCAGGTGGAGGACATCCTGGGCCTGGAGTTCAAGGCCCGGGGCTTCGACCCGAAGCTGGCCCCGCTGTACGCGCAGGCGCTGGTGGGCATGGTGGCGCTGACCGGGCAGTGGTGGCTGGAGACGCGCCGCCCGAAGAAGGCGGAGGTGGCGGCGCACCTGGTGAACCTGGCCTGGCACGGGCTGGAGAACCTGGAGGCGAAGCCGCGGCTGGTCGGCCACCGCAAGAGCTGACGCCCCGAGGGGACGTACGACGGCGCCCCGTCACCGGAGATCC
>NZ_JBSGXB010000438.1:0-4926 GCF_053609185.1 Streptomyces sp. NPDC054956
GATCAGTGGTGGCCGTGGCCGCTCTGGATCTCCTTGTACTCCTCCACGGTGGGCTTCTCGATCTGGTTGCCCTCGCCGTAGTGAGCCTTGCTGAGCTTCGCCTTGAGCTTCTCCAGCGACTTCACCTTGCGCTCGACACCGTTCTCGTCGACCGTCGGGCCGATCTCGATCGGCTTGTACTGGTCGTGCGCGGTGAGCTGGTGCAGCTTGCCCTGCGAGAGCGGCTCGTGGACCTCGACGAACTCACCGTGCGGCAGACGCTTGATGATGCCGGTCTCGCGACCGTGCAGCACCTTGTCGTGGTCCCGGCGCTGGAGGCCGAGGCAGATCCGCTTGGTGACGATGAAGGCGATGACCGGGACGACGAAGAAGCCGATCCGGACGAACCAGGTGATCGAGTTGATCGACAGGTGGAAGTACTGGGCGAACATGTCGTTGCCGCCGCCGATGAGGAGCACGACGTACTCCGCGATCCAGGCGACACCGAAGGCCGTACGGGTCGGGACGTTGCGCGGGCGGTCCAGGATGTGGTGCTCGCGCTTGTCCCCGGTGACCCAGGACTCGATGAACGGCCAGACGGCGATCGCACCGAGCACCAGCGGGAAGAGCATCAGCGGGATCAGCACGCCCAGGACGAGCGTGTGGCCCCACAGGTTGATCTCCCAGCCCGGCATGGCGCGGACGAGGCCTTCGGGCATACCCATGTACCAGTCGGGCTGCGCACCGGTGGACACGTGGTCCGGACGGTACGGGCCGATGGCCCAGATCGGGTTGATCGACGCGATCGCCGAGACGGCCGCGATGATGCCGAAGTTCAGGAAGAAGAAGCCACCGGCCTTGGCCATGTACACCGGCATCAGCGGGAGGCCGACGACGTTGTTCTCGGTCTTGCCCGGGCCCGCGAACTGGGTGTGCTTGTGGTACACGACGAGGATCAGGTGGGCCACGATCAGGCCCAGCATGATGCCCGGCAGCAGCAGGATGTGGACCGAGTAGAACCGGGCCACGAAGTCGCCGCCGGGGAACTCCCCGCCGAAGAGGAAGAACGACAGGTAGGTACCGACGACCGGGATCGACAGGACCGCGCCCTGCATGAAGCGGACACCGGTGCCCGAGAGCAGGTCGTCCGGCAGCGAGTAACCGGTGAAGCCGGTGAACATGCCGAGGACCAGCAGCAGGAAGCCGAAGACCCAGTTGATCTCACGCGGCTTGCGGAACGCGCCGGTGAAGAAGACGCGCATCATGTGCACGATCATCGCCGCGACGAAGACCAGCGCCGCCCAGTGGTGGATCTGCCGGATGAGCAGACCGCCGCGGACGTCGAAGCTGATGTGCATCGTCGAGTTGAAGGCCTCGGACATCAGCACGCCCTGCATGGGGACGTACGAGCCGTCGTACACGACCTCGTTCATGCTCGGGTGGAAGAACAGCGTCAGGTACACACCCGTGAGGATGATGATGATGAAGCTGAACAGGCAGATCTCACCCAGCATGAAGGACCAGTGGTCCGGGAAGATCTTGCGCAGGCCGGCCTTGCCCAGGCTGTGAATGCCCATCCGGCCGTCGATCCAGTCGGTGACACGCTCACCGGCCGGAGCCTTGCGCTCGTTGGTTTCTGTGGCAGTGCTCATCCGCGCTCCCAGAATGCAGGACCGACGGGCTCTTCGAAGTCGCCGAGCGCCTCGAGGAAACCTTCGTCATTGACGCCGATCCGCAGCTGCGGGAGCGCGTGACCAGCCGGGCCGAAGATGACTCGGGCGCCGTCGGAGAGGTCGAAGGTGGACTGGTGGCACGGGCAGAGCACGTGGTGCGTCTGCTGCTCGTACAGGCTGATCGGGCAGCCGACGTGGGTGCAGATCTTGGAGTACGCCACGATGCCGTCGGCGGACCACTCCAGTTCCTGCTTGTCCTTGATGTCTTCCGGCTTGATCCGGACGATCATCAGCGCGGCCTTGGCGATCTCCGTCTGGAAGTGGTGGTCGTCTTCCTTCAGACCTTCGGGCATCGCGAAGGTCAGGGAACCGACGAGCACGTCCTCGGGACGCAGCGGCTCCATCGTGTTCGAGTTGATGAGCAGCTTGCCCTTGGCCCAGAGGGTCTTGCGGAGCTTGTCCTCGGGCAGCGGACCCAGGTCGCGCAGGAGCACGACGGCGGAGAGCGGGAACAGGGCCATCGCCCCGATCAGCGTGTTGCGGATCAGGGGCCGGCGGCCGATCCCGGACTCGCGGGCGCCGTCCTGGAAGTTCTGCTTGGCCTTGGCGCGCGCCTCGGGCGTGGCCGTGATGTGGTGGCGCTCCTCGGCGATGTCCACGTCGGACATCAGGGTGCGGGCCCAGTGGACCGCGCCCGCGCCGATGCAGAAGAGCGCCGTGCCCAGGGTCATGCCGAGGGCGAAGTTGAGCGCGCTCACCTTCCCGATGGGGAAGATGTAGACGATCTTGTCGGCCGGGATGGACACGAACGAGGCGATGAAGCCGATCGTGGCCAGCATCGACAGGGTGAACAGCATGGCCACCGTGCGCTCGGACCGCTTCGCGGCCCGCTCGTCGATGTCCTGGATGCGCGGCTTGTGAACCGGCAGACCCGGGTCGGCGAACGGGTCGTCCGCCACTGCCACGCCACCGTGGTGCGCGTCGCTCTGCTCGCTCGGCAGGTGCTTCTCTTCGGGAATGTCTTGGCTACTCATGACTTCTTGGCCTTAGCGGTGTGGGCCGCGACCCAGACGGCGACAGCGATCAGCGCACCCAGAACGAACACCCAGCCGAACAGGCCTTCGGAGACGGGGCCGAGGCCACCGAGCTTGAGGCCACCGGGGCTGGTCGACTTCTCGCCGTTGACGTTCTGGAGGTACGCGATGATGTCCTTCTTCTCCTTCTCCGGCATGGTGCTGTCCGGGAAGGAGGGCATGTTCTGCGGGCCGGTGAGCATGGCCTCGTAGATGTGCTTCGGCTCGACGCCCTCGAGGTTCGGGGCGTACTTGCCGTTCGTCAGCGCGCCGCCCTCGCCGGTGAAGTTGTGGCACTGCGCGCAGTTGTTGCGGAACAGTTCGCCACCCCTGGCGATGTCGGCGCCCGCGGGGTCGTACTGCTTTTCGTGGGGCGTGCTGGGACCGGCACCGAGGGACGCGATGTACGCGGCCAGCTGGTCGGTCTGCGCCTGGCTGTAGATGACGGGCTTCTTCGGCACCTGGGCGCCGGGCTGCTGGGCGGGCATGCGGCCCGTGCTCACCTGGAAGTCGACGGCTGCGGAGCCGACGCCGACCAGGCTGGGGCCGTCAGAGGAACCCTGACCGCCGGTTCCGTGGCAGCTTGCGCAGCCGACGGCGTAGAGCTTCTGGCCCTCCTCGATGGCGAGGGACTGGGCGGTTTCGTCGGCCTGCGCATTGCCCGCGGGCGCGAAGGCGGCGTACAGCCCCCCAGTGACCGCCAGCGCGAAGAGTAGAACGACGACCGCCGCCAGCGGATGGCGTCGTCGTGCGGAGAGCTTTTTCACGGATTACCCCGGGTGTCAGGATCTTCTGCGTCGGTGTTTCTGGATGGAGTGCCGGGACGGGCCCGGCGACGTGTTCGCTACTTGATCAGGTAGATCGTTGCGAAGAGGCCGATCCAGACGACATCGACGAAGTGCCAGTAGTAGGACACGACGATGGCCGACGTGGCCTGTTCGTGGGTGAACCTCTTGGCCGCGTACGTCCGGCCGAGGACCAGCAGGAAGGCGATGAGACCGCCCGTCACGTGCAGACCGTGGAAGCCGGTGGTCAGGTAGAACACCGATCCGTACGGTCCGGACGAGAGGGAGATGCCCTCGTGCTTGACCAGCTCGGTGTACTCGAACACCTGGCCGCCAATGAAGATCGCACCCATGACGAACGTGATGATGAACCACGTCCTGAGCTTCTTCACGTCACCTCGCTCGGCGGCGAATACGCCGAGCTGGCAGGTGAGCGAAGACAGCACCAGGATCGTCGTGTTCGTCGCCGAGAACGGAAGGTTCAGGAAGTCAGCCTGTTCCTTCCAGTACTCGGCGCCTGTCACGGATCGCAGGGTGAAGTACATCGCGAAGAGGGCCGCGAAGAACATCAGCTCGGAACTCAACCAGATGATGGTTCCGACGCTGACGAGGTTCGGCCTGTTGACCGTCGGGTGCGCGTGCCCGGTATCTACTGTCGTTGCTGTCGCCACGACCGACATTATGTCGGTCCCTTATCCCGCCCTCACCCCGGGGGGTGCCGTTCGGAGTGTCAGGGCCGTGTGCAAGGCCCGAACGGCCCATCAGATCGGCCTCCACGCACCCGCGGAACATCCGATCATGAGGCTGTGCGAACCGATGTTGGCGCCGGGCGCGACGGAGTAGCATCCCGCGCAACATCAGCGTTTTTCACGGGACACGTGGAGGAACGAAATGCGGGCGACTGCGCGGGTTCTGGTCTACAGCGACGACTCGGGCACCCGGGAGCAGGTGCGGCTGGCGGCCGGGCGCAGGCCGGCCTCCGACCTGCCGCCGGTGGAGTTCCTGGAGTGCGCGACGCTTCCCGCCGTCCTCAAGGAGCTGGACGCGGGCGGCATCGACGTGTGCGTGCTGGACGGTGAGGCGGTTCCGGCCGGGGGCATGGGTGTGTGCCGGCAGATCAAGGACGAGATCTTCCGGTGTCCGCCGGTACTGCTCCTGATGGGCCGTCCGCAGGACGCGTGGCTGGCCACGTGGAGCCGCGCGGACGCCGCCGTCACCCTTCCGGTGGATCCGGTGGACTTCGCGGAGGCTCTGGCGGGTCTCCTGCGCGCACGCCTGTCTCCGGCGGCGTAGCGGCACGGACCGCCTGTGGGGCCCCTGGAGGGCCGTACGGGCGCACACCGGGGCCACGGGAGCCCGTACGGTCCGGTACGTGTTAATGTGCACGGGTGGCGGCGACTTTGTTAATTTGGTAGC
>NZ_JBSGXB010000439.1:0-4922 GCF_053609185.1 Streptomyces sp. NPDC054956
CCCTCCGGCTGATCGGTCCGGGCGGTTCTCCCGGACCGATCGGCACGATCGGCACGATCGGCACGATCTGAAAGGGCCGGCCTGGGCCGGGCCGGCCCAGGCCGCGCCACGTTTCGAAGCGCCACCAGCCGGGTGGACGCCACGTCGCGGAGCGCCGGGGTGGAGCTGTGGCCGCCTGTCGAGCGGCGAAGGTGCCGGCCAGGGCCAGTCCTGCGGCGGCGGCCCGTGGCGGGTGAGGAGTTCGCCGGTCATCCCGGCTCGAGCACGCCCCGGGCGATGACCGCCCCGCGCAGGCGCGCGGCCATCGCGACCGCCTCGTCCGGCGGCAGCGCCAGGACACCGTTCTCCGTCATCAGGGCGTGGAACTGCTGCTCCGGGTACGGGACTCCGGGCGGCAGAGCGGCGATGTGCCAGTGCAGGTGCGCATTGCCCTGCTGGCTGCCGAGCGAGTAGAGGTAGGTGCGCTCCGGCTCGCACACGGCCTCGACGGCGAGGGCGATCTCCCGGACGAACAGCATGAGCCGGCCGTAGGCCGCCTCGTCCAGGTCGCGCACGGCGTGCTCGACGTGCCTCTTGGGGGCGACCAGGACCTTGCCCGGCACCGTGGGCCACCTGTCGAGGAACGCCACGTGATCGGCGTCCTCGAAAACCGTCTCGTGCGGGTAGCCCGGGTTCCCGGCCAGGAACGCACAGACGAAGCACGGGCCGCTGCGGGTCCGCGCCACGTACGCCTCAAGGTCCATCGGCCGTCGGTCCGTTGACACCTCGACCACCTCTCCGTAGGGGTGCATCAGTCTGCCCGGGGGTTTCCTGCGCGCGGACCTTGGCCGCCGCGCGGGGCCGGGGGACGTCCTCCACCGCCACGCAGATGCCGTAGACGCGGTCGCGGCTCGTCCAGCCGTTCACGTGGCCCCGGTTGTTGCCGATCTGGATGCGGCGGCGCGGAGCGTCCACCGCCGTGACCAGGTGCAGGTACACCGTGCCGGACACCCGGGCCAGGACGATGTCCCCGGGCTCCAGCAGGGCGGGTTCGGCCGGGGCCACGCGGACCCGCTGGCGGCTGTGGACGAGCGGGACCATCGATGTCCCGGTGGGCCGGAACTCCACCGTCGCGCCGGCGCGTACGCGGTCCGCCTGTACGTCGAGCATTCCCATCGGGCGAGTGTGTCGCGGTGCCGCGGTGCGGGGTAATGGTTTTCGCCGGGCCTGGGCGGTCAGGCCCGGGCCGGGCCGGTCAGGGAGCCGGCGGCGGTTCCACCTCCAGGAAGCGGCGGCGGCGCGGGCCGCGGTACAACAGGCAGACCCAGCCGAGCCGTTCGAGCACCGCCGCGCAGGCGGTCAGGCGTTCCTGCTCCTCCTCGGCCGCGCCGCCGCCCGGCGGGCCGAGCCAGGTCACCTCCACCCGGCCGGCGCCGGACGCGGCCGGGCCCACCCGGTATCCGGTCCGCGTACGCGGCGCCGGCGGATCCGGCGGGGAGTCCGGCCGGTCCTGCTCCGATGGGGCGTCCCGCCGGTCCTGCGCCGACGGGGGGATGCCCGATGCCTCCAGGGCGAGGGCCACCGCGCGCGGCATCAGGCGCAGCTCCCACGGTGCGGGAACCGTGGTCCCCGCCGGTCCGTTGACCAGGCGGCGGATCTGCAACAAGCCCTCGTATGCGGTGCGGAGCTCCGCGGCCCGTCCGGCTTCGGGAGGCGCCGGGCCGTCGCCGCTCGCCGGTTCGAAGCCCTGCCCCGGTGTGGTCACTGGTCGCCGCCTCCTCGTCCGTGCGCGTCTGAGTACCTCACACCCAACGGCCTGAGTATCCGCCCCGATTCCCCCGACCGCCCCCGGTGATCGAATGGGGGACATGACCTCCGAAGCCTCCTCGTCCACCGCGACCGCGACCGTGACCGCCACCGCGCGCACCGCGAACCGGCCGCGCGTGCAGCGGCACGTGACCACCGCCGGTTCGGCGCTGGCCGTGGCCCTGGTTCCGCTCGTGGTCGGGGTCCTGGTCGCCAAGGGGCTGGCGGCCGACCCGCACGCACCCGTCAACGCACTGATCACCGGCGGAGGCCAGCGCGCCGGGCTGCCCCGGGCCGAGTGGCGCCGTCGCGGGCACGCCACGATGCGCCGGCTGCGTTCGGCCCGCCGGGGCACCGTGCGCGGCACCGTCCGGGGCTGCGCCTACGTCACCGGCCGCCGCCCGGCGGGCCGCTGAGACCGCAGCCAGGCATCGGCCGCCCGAGGGGAGCGCAGCCGGACGACCCGCAGCGGGGCGAACCGCGCGTCGCCGGCCAGCCGGCCGATCTCCGCGCGCCGGGACGCGTACCGCGACCAGGCCCACCATGCCGGGTGGTCGGGGCGCAGCCACTCGCGCCACCGCTCCCGGTTGCCGCCGAAGAGCCGCTCCCGCAGCAGGCTCCGGCGCAGTGAGCGCAGCAGCACCCGTCGCATGACGACGCGGCGCGGGTGGTCCAGCCACACCACGGTGTCGGCCCGCCGCCACAGGAGGTCCCGTACGTCCTCGGGCCCGTGGGAGTCCAGGATCCACCGCTCGCCCTCCGCGATCCGGGCCGTGTCCGCGGCGTAGGACGGGCTGACGGCCCACCCCGGACCGGAGAAGTGCAGCACGTCCATCTCGTGGTACGGCAGCCCGAGCAGCCGCCCCAGCTCTCCCGCCAGGGTGGACTTGCCGGCTCCGCTGATGCCGACGACGAGGACGCGCCGCACCGGCGGAGCCTCGGGGGCCAGGTCGCCGGGCATCAGACGCCGAGCGGTTCCTGGAGCTCGGTGACCCACTGGTCGCGGTCCTCCGGGCAGGCCAGGGTCAGTTCGCGCGCGTACCCGGACGAACGTTCCCCGTTCGCGTCGATCCACTGGGCGAGGGCCTGCGCGGTCGGCAGTACGGAGTCCATCGAACCCCGGTGCACGACCGTCGCGGCCCGCTCCACGGCCGGCAGCACGACGATCCGTACGTCGCCCCCGAGGTCCTCGGCCCGTACGGAGGGGCCCACCGGCAGCCCCGCGTGGACGAGGACGGCTCCGGGCCGCTCCGCGTCCCCGGCGTCCTCGTAGTACGCGATGCCCGGAGCGGTCGGCGTCACCCCCGCCTCGTCGATGCGGCGGCACAGCTCGTCGTACAGGGGGCCGATGACCGGCGAGATGTCCTGGGGCTCGTAGCTCCCCGCGACGCCGCTCAGTTCGGCCAGGCGGACGGGCGGAAGGCTCTTCACGACGATGTCGATGGACGGCATGGTTCCCTCGTTCTCGATGGTCCGGAGCCTCGACTCGACTTGGGTCAGCCGGGCCGCCGCGGCGGCCATGGCCGACTCCAGTTCCGCCTGCCGCAGCCGCAGCATGCCGCGCAGCTCCTCCGCGCCCACGAGCTCGTCGAGTATCGAGCCCACCTGTTCCAGGCTGAAGCCGAGCTCTTTGAGCGCGATGACGCGGTTGAGGCGGGCGAGCTGCCCGGCCTCGTAGTAGCGGTAGCCGCTGACGGGGTCGACACGGGCCGGGCGCAGCAGTCCGAGGGCGTCGTAGTGACGCAGCATGCGGACCGATACCCGGCCGTGCTTGGCGAAGTCTCCGATGATGAACATGACGCCTTCCAGTGCAGGGCCTGACACGGTGTGAGGGTCAAGCCCGACCAGAATACGAGGGCATCGGTCCAGGTCAGCGGTGTCCCGACTGCCGGATGCACAGGTCCACGATCGACGGTGGCACGGTCCCCTCCGCGGCCGCGCACAACTCGTCGAGCCGCGGCGTCGGGGCCGGCTGGCGTCCTGCCCGGGCGGGCGCGGACTGCGGCGGGTGCGCGCGGCGGGGTGCGGCCGGCTTCGTGTGGCGTTCGCCGGCCGGGCGGGGGGCCTTGGCGGCGCGCCGGCCGTGCTCGCGGTCCTGTCCGTCCCGGGCGTCCCGTGTGTCCCGTCCGTCCCGTGAGTCGCGTCCGTCCTGGGCGTGCCCGGCCGCGCCGGGAGCCGACGGGAGGGTGCCGAGGGGCAGCGGTTCGCCGGGCGGATCGTGCGGACCGGTGACGCCGGAGGCGTCCCCCGGCCGGTTCCCGCCGGGCGCGTCGGGCGATACGGGCGACTCGGGCGCGTCGACGGGCGGTACGGAGCCACGCGCGGGCACGTCGGGGACGCGCGGGCCGACCGCTACGCAGCCGGCGCTCGCGAGGAGCGCGACGAGGGAGAGGGGCAGGGCCCGGCGTAACTGCATCGGACCACCATGCCGCACGGGCCGGACGCCCGGATGCCGTGCTCACGCGTGTGGGTGACCGCACCACGGATCGGCTGCGGATCGGGGGCCGGTCCGTAGCGGGTGGGGTGCTCCGCAGGCCTTGGTGAACCGATTCGGCAGGCTCACTTTGACCGTTTCCGCCACGGCCGGAGGTTTCACCGGTCCGGGAGGGTTCGTGCGTGGACGGGGGTGGACCGGACGGGTAATTCCGGACAAGGTTCGGGATGGAGACGGCGGCACGGGTGCCGGGGGAGGCGCGACCCCTGGCGCCCGGCGCTGCCGTGCGGGTCCGCGGACCGGCTCGTCCGACGGTCCGCCGCCGGGCGGGACCGGTCCGCGGACCCCTCCACCGGCCTGCCCGCCCCGCCCCGTACGGAGTCACGACCCATGCATGAAGCCGCCGCGCCCGGCCACCGCCCGCCGAACCCGAGCCCCGACCTCGGCCCTGCCGCCGACCTCGGCCCGAGCCCCGACCTCGGCCCTGCCGCCGACCCCGGCCCCGATCGGGCCTTCTCCGCGGCCTCCGACACGGCCCCCGATCCGGTTCCGGCTCCCGCCCCCGCTCCCGACGGGGTCCGCGCCGGGTGGAAGGGCTGGGGTGCCGTGTGTGCCGTCGCGCTCGGGATCTTCTGCCTGATCACGTCCGAACTGCTGCCGGTGGGACTGCTCACCGCCGTCGGCGCGGACCTCGGCGTCTCCG
>NZ_JBSGXB010000440.1:0-4847 GCF_053609185.1 Streptomyces sp. NPDC054956
GGGCGCCCGGGCGTCGAAGGGCGCCCGGGCGTCGAAGGGCACCCGGGCGTCGATCGGCGCGCGGGCCGCGAACGGGATCCAGGCCCTGAACTGGACCCGCAACGACGCGCTCGTGGCCATCGGGGCCGTCGTCGTGGACCTGATCGGCTTCTCGCTCGGCGCCGCGGAGGACGGCCGGCCCCTCACGGTGTCCGCCTTCGTCCTGGTGGTCCTGACCGCGCCCTGCCTGTTGGCCCGGCGGGTCAGGCCGGTGGCCGCGCTCTGCGCCGTCCTCGCCCTCGGCACGGCGCTGAACCTGCTCTCCCCGTCCGGCCCGCACTTCTCCGGGGGAGTCACCGTCGCGCTCTACTCCGTGGCCCGCGTGCGCGGCCCGGCGGTCACGGCGACGGCCGCCCTGGCGACCGTGCCGCTGACGGTGATCGGCCGGGGCTACGGCGAGACGACCTGGTCCATGGGCCTGCTCGGCAACACGGTTGCCGTCCTCATCGTCGTCGCCGCGGCGCTGCTGACGCGGCGCTGGCACCAGGAGACCGAGGCCAAGCGCACCCTGCTCGCCGAACGCGCCGTGGCGGACGAGCGGCGCCGCATCGCGCGAGAACTCCACGACATCGTGGCCCACCACATCACCACCATGCAGCTGATGGCCGGCGGGGCGCGGGCCAACCTCGCCCACGACCCGGAGACGGCGCGCGAGGCCCTGGTCACCCTGGAGGGCTCCGGACGGATGGCGCTGCGCGAGATGCGGCAGCTGCTCGACGTACTGCGGGCCGGCGAGGAACCGGAACACACCCCGCCGGCCCCGCAGCCCGGGACCGCCGACCTGGACCGGATCATCGCCGAAGCGAGGCTCGGCGGGCTGGAGACCGAGTTCACCGTGGACGGTACGGTCCGGCCGCTCCCGCCGGCCCTCGACCTGACGGTGTTCCGCATCGTGCAGGAGTCCCTGACCAACACCCGCAAGCACGCCGGCCGCGCCAGGGCCCACGTACGGCTGACGTATCTGCCGGACGAACTGACGGTGGAGGTCCGCGACGACGGGGCGGGGGACCGGCAGGTGCTTTCGCGGTCGGCGCCGCGCTCCGGGTACGGTCTGATCGGAATGCGCGAACGGGTCGCCCTGCAGGGCGGCACCCTGGAAGCGGCCGCCCTCGACGTCGGCGGATTCCGGGTCGCGGCGCGCCTCCCGGTGCCGTCCGGCCCGGCCCCGGGTGCGGGCGTGCCCGGGGGAGAGGGAGAGGAACACCGCGGATGATCCGTGTGCTCATCGCCGACGACCAGCCGCTCGTCAGGCGGGGCCTGGCCCTGATCCTGGCCCCCGACCCGGAGTTCGAGGTCGTCGGCGAGGCCGGGGACGGCGCCGAGGCGGTCGCCCTGGCGGAGCGGCTGCGGCCCGACGTGGTCGTCATGGACATCCGGATGCCGGTCCTCGACGGGGTCGAGGCCACCGCGGAACTGTCCCGGCTGGTGCCGCGGGCGCGGGTCCTGGCCCTGAGCACCTTCGACATGGACGAGTACGTGGTCGCCGCCCTGCGGGCCGGCGCCTACGGGTTCCTGCCGAAGGACATCTCCCCGGAGGAGCTGATCGCGGCGATCCGCACCGTCCACACCGGCGAGGCCGCGGTCGCGCCGCGCCTCCTGACCCGGCTGATCTCCACGTACGTACGGGCTTCCGTGCGGCCGGTCCCGAGGGCCGACGGCGTCCCGGCCGACCTCACTCCGCGCGAGCGGGAGATCTGGCACCTGCTGGCCACCGGGCTCGACAACACCGAGATCGCCGCAGAGCTGGACATCAGCGTCTCCACGGTCAAGAACCACATCACCGGCATCTTCGGCAAGCTGGGCGTTCGCGACCGGGCGCAAGCGGTCATCGCCGCTTACGAATCGGGTGTGGTGGCGGTCGCCGACGGCTCGCGCTGAACGCCAAGTCCCTTGGGAGGGACGGGAGGAGCCCGCGCGTACGGCTCTGACCTGCCGGAATCTGCCTGAATCCTGCCGGAACACTGGAGGATTCGCCCGTGCGCAACAGGGCACGTCCATGGCACAGTGCGAGCAGCCCAACCGCACGACCAGGGAGTCTTCATGCGCGATCCGCGCTCCACCCCGCTCGCGGCCGCCCCCGAGTGCCGGCGGGAGCCCAGCCCGCTGCCCTGCTGTCCGGTGTGCGACGACGCCCCGGAGCGGATCTCCTGGCGTCAGCGTCCGGGGGAGCCCGTGGTCCTGGTCTTCGAGCCCTGCGGCCACCGGCACGCGTCCCCGGCCGCCCCGATCCTGGCGGTCGACGTGCCCGACCCGGTCAGGGGCTCGGGACGGGTCCGCGCATGAGCTTGCTGATCCACTGGATCAGCCCGCCGTCGTACATGCCCGGGACGTACGTGTAGGCGTCGTGGCCGCCGCCCTCGTCGACGTGGAACATCGTCTTGACGGGACCCTTGGTGTAGTCCTTGACGAACTTCTCGATCGGCGGCCGGTTCTGGACGTCGCTGCCCTTGGTGCCGACCTGGAAGGCGAGGTCGACCTCGGGCCCCTTGCGGTCGATCAGCTTCTGCGCGAGCTGGGGCGGGCTGTTCTCCGCCTTCTCCTTCGGGTGGCCGTTCCACAACCGCGAGTCGGGCAGGATGTCGGGCCCGCCGGCGATCACCGCGCGGAACTCGTCGGGCTTCTGGAGCACCGACTTGAGCCCGGCGAAACCACCGGAGGAACTGCCCATGAAGGCCCAGCCGTCGCGTGATCTGATCGTACGGAACGTCGCGCGGACCAGGTCGGGAACGTCCTCGGTGAGCCAGGTGCCCATCTTGGGCTGACCGGGGATGTCGCTGCCGTCCCAGTACAGGCCGTCCTTGTCGGACCCCGGGTTCAGGACCGGCATGGCGAGGATGAAGGGGAGGCTGGAGCCCTCCCGGGACCATGTGGAGATGTCGGCCTCCAGCTTGAGGTCGCTCCCCATCCAGTAGTTCGACTGGTACCCGGCCCCGCCCGGCAGCGCGATCATCACGGGGAAGCCGCTGTGCGCGTACTTCGGGTCGTGGTACTGCGGCGGCACCCAGAGCCAGACCTTGCCCGTGAACCCGGACTTCTTCCCGGCCAGGGTGGTCACCATGACCTTGCTGCCGTCCTGCGGGATGGTGCCGGCCACCTTGAGCTCCGGCTCCGGTCCCGTGGGCAGCTCGGTCAGCGGGTCGGCGGAGCCGCCGCCCCGCGCCGCGGAGCCGGGTCCGTCGAGGTGCACGGTGTCGCCCACGTCGGAGAACACGTCGAAGTACGTCAAAGCCCCGGTGGCCACTGCGGCGGCCGCCACCAGCGAGATCGCACCCGCGATCCACCGCCGCCGCGGCGACCGGCGCCGGCCGTGCACGGAGCCGTGTCCGTGGCGGCGTCCGTTCCCGTTCCCGTTCCCGTGCCCGTACTGCGCCTCCCGGCGGGGGTCGTGCTTCATCGTCGTGCCACTCCTGAGCCCTGTACCCGGGCGGCCGGGTGCGGCCGCCACGCAGTGAGAGGACCCGATCGGCCCCGGGGTTCGCCACCAAAGGGTATGAAATGGGCAAACGGCAGGTCATGAGCGGTCGGATCGGGGGCCCGCCCCGCCGAGGCATGGGCCCACAGCAGTTCGTCGAGCACGGGCGCCTCGCTCTCGGTACCGGCGCCGCTCGTCGCACACTGGGCGTCCATCTGGGGGACGCATGCTGGAGACGGCGGGTCCGGACCGGCACACCGCATCCGTCCACCGGGAGCCCTTCGCCCACCCGTCGGGCGGAGTCGACGAGTACACCGACCTGCGTCCGGGCGCCGTGCTAGCCGCTCAACCGGGCGGGCCGGCTCGTCGGGCAGGTGCCGGCTGCTCCCGGTTGCTCCGGAGGGGCGGTCGGGGCCCGGTCAGATCGTGACCGGGCCGCGGGCGGTGGCGAACTCGACCGAGACCAGGCCCGGTTCCTCGTCCTCGACCCAGGTGACGTCGATCTGCTCGAGGGGGTGGTCGGCCGGTTCGCCGAGGAATTCGGCGATGGAGGCGGCGTCACCCGCGATGGAGACCCCGTGGATGGTGGTGGAGGTGCGAGGGTCGGCGCTCGGGCGTTCCTCGGCGGGGACCAACCACTCCAGGAAGTAGGGCAGTTGAGGGTCGTCCATCAGTTCCAGCAGCCCGATCTGCTTCCACCTCAGGTCGAACCCGTCGGGGCGGACACGGTGGCCCTCGGCCGAGGTGCGGCCGAGGCGGGCCTCGACCGGGGCGATGTCGTCGACGGAGACCACCCAACCGAGCCAGCCGCCGCCCTCGGCGGCGCGGCGCGCGACCGCCTGACCGAAGGGCGCGCGGTCGGCGGCGGGGTGGTCGAGTGTGGTGACGACCTCGACGTAGGTGCCGCCGCTCAGCGGGAGAATGAAATTGCGGGTGCCGAATCTCGGGTGCACCCCCCCGTCGACGAACCCGCCGCCGAGGGCCGATCCGATCCACTGGACGGTCGAGACGAAGCTGTCGCGGGCCACCGCATAGGACACGTGATCAAGTCGCACCGCGCCATCATCACCCGACGACCCGCACAAACCCCGACGCCACGCCCGCCGTGGATTCAGCGGTGGAGCGGATCGAGCACCGTCATCCCGGCGGGGGAGGCCCGGTCGAAGCCCGACCGCTCCCAGGCGGCAGCGAGAGCAACGCCGTCCAGGCCGGGAGCTGGTTCACCGGGCAGACGGACTCCAGCCCCGTCGGCGCCGGCCGCGCCCGCGCCTTCGTCGCGCCACACCCCCGGCCGGGATCCGCCCCCGCGGATCCCGGCCGCAGGTGTTGACAGGCCGTCAGTCGCGGAGCAACTTATATCGGGACACCGATATAAGTTCGGAGGTGCCGGTGACAC
>NZ_JBSGXB010000441.1:0-4837 GCF_053609185.1 Streptomyces sp. NPDC054956
CCCCGGACCCGGCCCCGGTCGGGCCTATGCTCCGAGCCCCCGCACCACCACGCCCTCCACCGGCTCCCCGGCCTCGTCCTCCACCACCACCGCGTCCCCGCTCCACCGCACCGCGTACCGCTCCACCTGGCCCGGCTCGAACCCCGGGCCCGGGTCGCGGATCACCGCCCCGCCGCCCGTGAGGCCCCGCGCCGGAGCCCACGCCTCCAGGACCACCGACCCGTCGGGCGCCCGGACCGGCAGCAGCGAACCCGCCCGTGCCAGCACCGGGATGCGGTCCACCGGCGCGTCCAGCAGCACCTGGCCCGGACCCTCGTACGCGGCGCCCGTCGCGGTGTCGTACCAGCGCCCCCGGGGCAGCCGCACCGCCCGCCGGTCCGACCCGCGCTCCAGCACCGGAGCCACCAGCAGCGCGTCGCCCAGCAGGAAGGCGTCCTCGCAGTCCCGCAGCGCCCGGTCCTCCGGCGTCCCCCACCACACGGGGCGCACGTAAGGGGCGCCGGTCCGCCGCGCCAGGTGGGCCAGCGTCACGAAGTACGGCCGCAGCCGCTCCCGTTCGCCGAGGACCGCCCGCGCCGCCTCCGTGGTCTGCGGCCCGAACTCCCAGGGTTCGCGCCGCCCCGCCCAGATCGCCGAATGGGTCCGGAACAGCGGCAGGTAAGAGCCGAGTTGGAGCCACCGCAGGTACAACTCGGGGGAGGGCGAACCCCAGAACCCGCCGACATCGGGCCCCGAGTACGGCACCCCGCACAGGCCGAGCCCCAGGACCAGCGCCAGCGAGGCCCGCAGACCGCCCCAGGTGCTCTCCACGTCCCCCGACCACGTGCCCCCGTACCGCTGCATCCCCGCCCACCCCGACCGGGAGAAGAGGAACGGCCGCTCGGCCGGGCGCAGCCGTACGAGTCCCTCCCAGCCCGCCCGCGCCATCCCGAGCGCGTACACGTTGTGCGCCTCCCGGTGGTCCCCGCCGGCCCCGTCCAGTACGTGCCGCGCGGAGCGGGGGAGCGTCCGGTCCCCGAACGGCGCGAAGGAGACCGGTTCGTTCATGTCGTGCCAGACGCCGGCGAAGCCCTGCGCGAGGCGTTCCTCGTACAGCCCGCCCCACCACTCCCGGGCCTCGGGATCGGTGAAATCGGGGTAGGCGCACTCGCCCGGCCACACCTCCCCCCGGACCTCCCGCCCCTCCGCGTCCCGTACGAAGGCCCCGTGCGCGCCGACCGCCAGCCCCGAGGTGTGGACCGCGTCGCCCGCCTTGACCGCCGGGTCGACGATCGAGACCAGCCGCACCCCCGCCCCCGACAACTCCCCGGCGAGGCCGGGCAGATCGGGGAAGGTGTCACGGTCCACGGTGAAGACCCGGTGGCCGTCGTAGTGGTCGATGTCCAAGTGCAGGGCCGACAGCGGCAGTTCCCGTTCCGCGTACCCGGCCACGATCCGGCGCACCTCCGCGGCGCTGCCGAACCCCCACCGCGCGTGCTGGTACCCGAGCGCCCACTCCGGCGGCACGGCCGCCCCGCCCGTCAGCCCCGACCAGCCCTGCAGCACCCGCGCCGGCGGGCCCACGAGGACCCAGCACCGCAAGGGGCCGCCCTCCATGCGCAGTTCGCACGACCCAGGCCGGTCCGCGCCGGAGCCGGCGCCCTCCTGGCCCTCCCGCAGCACCACCCGCCCGTCCCAGGAGTTGTCGTGGAACACCAGGTGCGTACCGGCGTCCGCGACCACCAGCTGCACGGGCATGGTGATGTACAGGGGGTCCACGCCCGGCCCGAACCCGCCCTTGGGGTCGGTGTTCCACAGCCGGTAGGACCCGTCCCGCAGGCGCGGCCCCGCCGACCGCCCGCCGAGCCCGAAGACCCGCGCGTCCGCCGGGACCTCGCTCCGCAGCAGCCACCGCGCGGCCGGCCCACCCCCGGCAGGGTCCACCGCCGGCTCCCCGCCGTCCCCGTCCGGGTCCACCGGCTCCCACCAGCGCGGCGGCAGGTCGCGGCGCAGCACCGTACCGCCCGGTGTGCGCACCTCGACGGCCCCGTGCCGGGACACCGCCACCGTCACGCGCTCGGAGACCACCCGCCAGCCGCCCCCGGTGTCCGGCTCCAGCACGGCGCGCGGATCGGGCTCCGGCCCGTCGCCGACCACCGCGTACGAGGGCGTGGGCGCGGCCCCGTCCCACCCCCAGAACACCGCTCCGCCCACGGTGACCCGCACCAGCAGCTCCGAACGGGTGAACCGCAGCACGCCACCGCCCGGCCGCGGCTCGGTACCGGTCAGCAGCCCCGGCACCCGCGCCCGCTCCGCGCCCCGGGGCGCCAGCCCCGCCGCGTCCACGCGCCGGTTGCGCCAGGCCGAGCGCCAGGCGCGCCGCCCCCGCTCACTGCCGAGGTCCCGTACCGCACGTACCAGCTCACGACCGTCCATGGCGCCCACCCTGCCACCGGCACCCGGCCCAGCAGGCTGCGTTCAACTGCCGTTCACTCTCAAAAGGATCACATCCGACCGCCGATGACGGCTCTGGTGCGGATGTCGATCACGTGGCATCGTCCCTGTGAGCCCTCGCGCGGACACCCCCCGCGCGGTGGCACCGTACGAACACCACACGACACGCCCACGAAGCGCGAGCCGCAGACGTGACCGGGAGCCGACCCATGACCGCAGCCACCCCACCCGAGCCCCTCTGGGCGCCTGGCCCCGACCGGATCGCCGCGGCCCGGATCACCGCCTTCCAGGCCTGGGCCGCCGAACACCACGGAGCCCCCGCCGAAGGCGGCTACCCGGCCCTGCACAGCTGGTCCGTCGACGAGCTCGACACCTTCTGGCAGGCCGTCGCCGAATGGTTCGACGTCCGCTTCACCACGCCGTACGAGAGCGTCCTCGCGGACCGGTCCATGCCCGGCGCCCAGTGGTTCCCCGGCGCCACCCTCAACTACGCCGAGCACGCCCTGCGCGCCGCCGAGGACCCGGCCCGCGCCGCGGACGCGGCCCTGCTCCACGTGGACGAGACCCACGAGCCCACCCCCGTCACCTGGGCCGAGCTCCGCCGCCAGGTCGGCGCGCTCGCCGCCGAACTGCGCGCCCTCGGCGTACGCCCCGGCGACCGGGTCAGCGGCTACCTCCCCAACATCCCCGAGGCCGTCACCGCACTCCTCGCCACCGCCGCCGTCGGCGCCGTCTGGACCTCCTGCGCCCCCGATTTCGGCGCCCGCAGCGTCCTGGACCGCTTCCAGCAGGTCGAACCCGTGGTCCTCTTCACCGTCGACGGCTACCGCTACGGCGGCAAGGAGCACGACCGCCGCGACACCGTCGCCGAGCTGCGCGCCGACCTCCCCTCGCTGCGCGCCGTCGTCCACATCCCGCTCCTCGGCACGCCCGCCCCGGCCGGCGCCCTGGAGTGGGCGGCCCTCACCTCGGGCGAGGCCGAGCCGGTCTTCGAGCCGGTCCCCTTCGACCACCCGCTCTGGGTCCTCTACTCCTCCGGCACCACCGGACTGCCGAAGGCGATCGTCCAGTCGCAGGGCGGCATCCTCCTCGAACACCTCAAGCAGATCGGCCTGCACTGCGACCTCGGTCCCGAGGACCGGTTCTTCTGGTACACCTCCACCGGCTGGATGATGTGGAACTTCCTCGTCTCCGGCCTGCTCACCGGCACCACCGTCGTGCTCTACGACGGCAGCCCGGGATTCCCCGACACTGGTGCCCAATGGCGCATCGCGGAGCGGACCAAAGCCACCCTGTACGGGACTTCCGCCGCCTACGTGATGGCCTGCCGCAAGGCGGAAGTCCATCCCTCCCGGGACTTCGACCTCTCCTCCGTGAAGTGCGTGGCCACCACCGGCTCCCCGCTGCCGCCCGACGGCTTCCGCTGGCTGCACGACGAGGTGGCCGAGGACCTGTGGATCGCCTCCGTCAGCGGCGGCACCGACGTCTGCAGCTGCTTCGCCGGCGCCGTCCCCACCCTCCCGGTCCACATCGGCGAGCTCCAGGCCGCCTGCCTGGGCACGGACCTCCAGGCCTGGGACCCCGCGGGCAAGCCCGTCACCGGGGAGGTCGGCGAGCTCGTCGTCACCAACCCCATGCCGTCCATGCCGATCCGCTTCTGGAACGACCCCGACGGCAGCCGCTACCGCGACAGCTACTTCGAGATGTTCCCCGGCGTCTGGCGCCACGGGGACTGGATCACGATCACCGACCACGGCTCCGTCGTCATCCACGGGCGCTCCGACTCCACCCTGAACCGCCAGGGCGTCCGGATGGGCTCCGCCGACATCTACGAGGCCGTCGAGCGGCTCCCGGAGATCAAGGAATCGCTGGTCATCGGCCTGGAGGAGGCGAACGGCGGCTACTGGATGCCGCTCTTCGTCCACCTCGTGCCCGGAGCTGTCCTCGACGAGGACCTCCGCGCCCGGATCAAGGCGACGATCCGCGAGGAGCTCTCCCCGCGCCACGTGCCCGACGAGATCATCGAGGTCCCGGGCATCCCGCACACCCTCACCGGCAAGCGCATCGAGGTCCCGGTCAAGCGCCTCCTCCAGGGCGCTCCCATGGCCAAGGCGGTCAACCCCGGCTCCGTCGACAACCTGGAGCTCCTGAGCTTCTACGAGGAGCTCGCCCGCACCCGGAGCTGATCGGCAGGGTCACTGTCAGTGGCCATCGTTACCGTGAGTGAGCAAATGATCGCGCCACTCAGGGGGAACCATGCCACGCTCCAACGACAGCAGGACCGCCGCGGGTTGCGGCCCCCCCCCCCCCCCCCCGCGCCGCCCCCAGCGCCGCCCACATACCAGCACCCACGCCCTCCAGCTCCCATCCGAGGCGGGAGCAAATACAAAAAAACAACACCAAC
>NZ_JBSGXB010000442.1:0-4808 GCF_053609185.1 Streptomyces sp. NPDC054956
CCCCGGGCACATTGCCCGGGGACCCTCCGCGGAAGAACAGCCGAAGTCCAGATGTCGTCGAGGACCTCCGGGTTCGGCCGGGGCGCGACTTAGCGCTCGACCTCGCCCTTGATGAACTTCTCGACGTTCGCGTAGGCCTCGTCGTCGAAGTACTGCACCGGCGGGGACTTCATGAAGTAGCTCGAAGCCGACAGGATCGGGCCACCGATACCGCGGTCCTTGGCGATCTTCGCGGCGCGCAGGGCGTCGATGATGACACCGGCGGAGTTCGGGGAGTCCCACACCTCGAGCTTGTACTCGAGGTTCAGCGGGACGTCGCCGAAGGCGCGGCCTTCGAGGCGGACGTAGGCCCACTTGCGGTCGTCGAGCCACGCGACGTAGTCGGACGGGCCGATGTGGACGTTCTTCTCGCCGAGCTCACGGTCGGGGATCTGCGAGGTGACGGCCTGCGTCTTGGAGATCTTCTTCGACTCGAGGCGGTCGCGCTCGAGCATGTTCTTGAAGTCCATGTTGCCGCCGACGTTGAGCTGCATGGTGCGCTCGAGACGGACACCGCGGTCTTCGAAGAGCTTCGCCATCACGCGGTGCGTGATGGTGGCGCCGACCTGGGACTTGATGTCGTCGCCGACGATCGGGACACCGGCCTCGGTGAACTTGTCGGCCCACTCCTTGGTGCCGGCGATGAAGACCGGGAGGGCGTTGACGAAGGCGACCTTGGCGTCGATGGCGCACTGGGCGTAGAACTTCGCCGCAGCCTCGGAACCGACGGGCAGGTAGCAGATCAGGACGTCGACCTCGCGGTCCTTGAGGATCTGCACGACGTCGACGGGAGCCTCGGCGGACTCTTCGATCGTCAGGCGGTAGTACTTGCCCAGGCCGTCCAGGGTGTGGCCGCGCTGAACGGTCACGCCCGAGTTCGGGACGTCACAGATCTTGATGGTGTTGTTCTCGCTGGCGCCGATGGCGTCCGAAAGGTCGAGGCCGACCTTCTTCGCGTCGACGTCGAACGCGGCGACGAACTCGATGTCACGCACGTGGTAGTCGCCGAACTGGACGTGCATCAGACCGGGGACCTTGGCCGCCGGGTCGGCGTCCTTGTAGTACTCGACGCCCTGCACCAGCGAGGCGGCGCAGTTGCCTACGCCGACGATGGCTACGCGAACCGAACCCATTCCGGTTGCTCCCTGTTTGTTCTCGGACGAGGCCTGCGAGGTGCAGGTCTCACTTTGCAGTTTCGTCGGACGGACCGGGGTTTCTCTGATCCCGTCCCGCCCGCTCACTTTCGATGAGCTCGTTCAGCCAGCGCACTTCGCGCTCCACGGATTCCATGCCGTGGCGTTGCAGCTCGAGCGTGTAGTCGTCGAGCCGCTCGCGTGTGCGGGCGATCGAGGCGCTCATCTTCTCCAGGCGCTCCTCAAGCCGGCTGCGACGGCCTTCCAGCACCCGCATGCGTACTTCCCGTTCGGTCTGACCGAAGAAGGCGAAGCGGGCGGCGAAGGACTCGTCCTCCCAGGCATCGGGGCCCGTGTGGGAGAGGAGCTCTTCGAAGTGCTCCTTGCCTGCTGCCGTCAACCGGTAGACGATCTTGGCGCGGCGCCCTGCGAGTGAAGCGGCGAGAGCGTCTTCCGGGGCGTTGCCCGGCTCTTCGATCAACCAACCGTTGGTGACGAGCGTCTTGAGGCAGGGATAGAGCGTTCCGTAGCTGAACGCCCTGAACACCCCCAGCGAGGTGTTGAGCCGCTTGCGCAGCTCGTAGCCGTGCATGGGGGATTCGCGAAGCAGGCCAAGGACGGCGAACTCGAGGATGCCTGAGCGCCTGCTCATCCGCCTGCCTTTCCTCCGCCTCGGAGTCATTATGTCGAGCTGATGTATCGGCTCGATACATCCAGACGATAGAACGGGTGGCCTCTTGCTACAAGTGGTGACACGGTGACCGGCGTCACATCACCAATTCGTACGAAGCAAGTTGCCGGTTTTGGGGTGAACTTCGGCACTGATGGGCTTTTGGGCGTGCGTAGTCTGTGCGCCATGACACCGGGGGGACCGGTACCTCAACTGCCGCTTCCAGGCCACTCGCCTGCCCGAGGAGTAGTCGTTCGATGAGCGAGCACCGCCGCAAACCGCAGCAGCCCCAGAGTGGGGGCCGCGCCGCGGCCCGCCGGGCTGCCCAGCAGCGCCCCGGACGGGGCGCCGGATCCGACCGCGACGTTCCGACCGCGTCGCCCAGCGAGCCGTACGGGGGGCAGTCGGAGCACGGCAGCCGCTCGGACGCACGCAGATCCGCCGGCCGCGGTTCGGCGGGGCGGGGCCGGGGGGCCGCCAAGGCGGGAAGCGGCACGGGCCGCCCGGACAAGCGGTTCATCAACTACCCGCGCTCCGACAAGGCCGGATGGAAGCGCTTCATCCCGTCCTGGAAGCTCGTGGGCGGCACGTCCCTGGGGTTCTTCGCGATCATCACGGCGGCCGCCGGCATCGGCATCGCCTCGGTGAACACCCCCGACGCGAACAAGACGGCCGAAGCGCAGAACAACGTCTTCTACTGGGCCGACGACACCCAGATGGTCGCGACCGGCGGGTCCGTCAACCGCCAGATCGTGCCCATCGGGAAGATCCCCCGGTCGATGCAGAACGCCGTGATCGCCGCGGAGAACGAGTCCTTCGAGTCGGACAAGGGCGTCGACCCCATGGGCATCGCCCGTGCCGTGTGGAACATGGCCAAGGGCGGATCCACCCAGGGCGGCTCGACGATCACCCAGCAGTACGTGAAGAACACGTACCTGGACTCCGACCAGACGCTCAAGCGCAAGGTCACCGAGCTCTTCATCTCGATAAAGCTGGGTGTGACCGAGGAGAAGAACACGATCCTCGCGGGCTACCTCAACACCGCCTACTACGGGCGTGACGCGTACGGGATCCAGGCGGCCTCACGGGCCTACTTCGGCAAGGACTGCCAGGACCTGACCCCGTCCGAGGGCGCCTTCCTTGCCTCCGTGCTCAAGGGCCCCAACCTCTACAACCCGGACGGCGGCATCGGTACCGCGGCCACTCCCGAGGCGAACACCGCGCGCGCCCAGGAGCGCTGGGCCTGGGTGCTGAACCGCGAGGTCGAGGTGGGCCGCATGACCCAGGCCGAGCGCGACCAGTACAAGGAATTCCCCAAGCTCATCGAGTCGGCGCAGGCCCGCAACATGTCCGGGCAGATCGGCTACATGGTCGACACGGCCAAGGCCTACGTCATGAAGACCGCGAACCTCACGGTCGACGACCTGGCCAAGGGCGGCTACCAGATCCACACCACCTTCGAGAAGCCGAAGGTCGACGCGCTGGTCAAGGCGGTCGAGGAGACCCGCGACCGGATGCTCGACGAGAAGAAGCGGCCCGACACCGACACCTTCGTCCAGTTCGGCGCGGCCTCGGTGGACGTGAAGTCCGGAGCCCTCGTCGCCCTCTACGGCGGTCCGGGCATGGACAAGAAGCACTTCAACAACAACGCCAACACCTCGGGTGTCCAGGTCGGCTCGACCTGGAAGCCCTTCGTACTGGCGGCGGCCATGCAGTACGGCACGCAGAACTCCAACGGCGCCGGCATCTCGGCCGACAGCAAGTACATGGCCAACGACCTCACGGTGATCAACAACCGTGACGGCCAGCCGCTGCGCGGCAAGGACGGCAAGCCGTTCAAGCAGAAGAACGAGAGCCCGACCGCCTACGGCTACGTGACCCTGAACGAGGCGATGGAGAAGTCCATCAACGTTCCGTTCGCCCAGCTCGTCTTCGACGTCGGCCACAGCAAGGTCAGGGAGATCGCCAAGGCCTCGGGCATCCTCGAGGACACGATGGACCCGAACCCGAACGCCTCCTTCGCGCTGGGTACCTCCACCCCCAGCGCCATCCGGATGGCCGACTCGTACGCCACCTTCGCCGCCTCCGGCACGCACCACGAGCCGTTCTCCGTGCGCAGCGTCCAGCGCGACGGCAAGGACCTGCCGAACTTCGGGGCCCCCAAGGCGCAGCAGGCCATGGACAACCTGATCGCGGACAACATCACCAAGGTCCTGGAGAACGTCGTCCAGAACGGCACCGGCAAGAAGGCCAAGGCCCTGGGCCGGCCCGCGGCCGGCAAGACCGGTACCACCGATGAGAACAAGTCGGCCTGGTTCGTCGGCTACACGCCCGAGCTGTCCACCTCCGTGGCCCTGTTCCGCTCCGACCCGAACGCGGCGAAGAAGGAACTGCTCTCCATGAAGGGTGTGGCCGGCATCCCGTCCCTCCACGGTGGTGACATCCCCGCGGAGATCTGGACGAAGTACATGAAGGAGGCGCTGAACGGCGTCCCGGCGAAGGACTTCCCGGAGCCGGACAAGATCCCCGTCACCGCGGACGCCTCCGGGGCCCCCTCCCCCAGCCCCTCGATGCAGCCCTCCCCCTCGAACACGCCGTCGACCGAGCCGTCGAACGCGCCGACCCAGGTCGTCCCGACCCCGCCGACCGGCGGAGGCAAGCCGACTTGCCGGCCGTGGGAGATCTGCGACCCGGACCCGGACCCCGGCACCTCCCCTTCGCCTTCGCCCTCGCCCACCAAGACGGGCGGCGGCAAACCCGGCGGAGCGACCAACGGAGGCACGTTCCCGATAGGGGGATCGACGGGAGGCTGACCGGCCGCCCCGCGCCACGAACGGAGAGGGCCGTCGCACTCGGTGCGACGGGCGACAACGAAGTCCGGCGCGGGACGTGAGGGTGTGGGCCAGAAGAACGTTCAAGATGACAGACCCCCACCAGACGGATATAAAAAAAAAACACACCAACAA